>NZ_JBEXOS010000015.1:0-134097 GCF_040611655.1 Streptomyces sp. NPDC006552 | reverse complement strand
CCCGCGCCCCTGAAGGCATGCGCTACGCGCAGCCTTCCCCGATGAGATGGCGCACGTAGTGCGCATCTCAGGGGCGCGGGGAACTGCGCGACCAGCCCCCACCGGGCCGCAGGGGCATGGCATAGAGCGGGTCACTCCTGGAGTGCGGCCAGTTGGTCCAGGAACCACTGGCCCGGAGGAAGCGCGGTCCCGGCGGCAGCCAGCCGCTTCGTACGCTCCGCCCGCTCCTCCTCCCCCAGAGCCAGCGCAGCGCCCAGCGCCGAAGCCGTCCCGGACACGTCATACGGGTTCACCACCAGCGCGTCCTCCCCCAGCTCCTCATACGCCCCCGCCTCCCGCGACAGCACGAGCACACACCCCGCGTCGGAGACGACCGGCACCTCCTTGGCGACGAGGTTCATGCCGTCGCGGATCGGGTTGACGAGGGCGACGTCGGCGAGCCGGTACGCCGCGAGCGAGCGCGCGAAGTCGTCCTTGACGTGGAGCACGACCGGCGTCCAGCCCTGCGTACCGAAGCGGGAGTTGATCGCCTCCGCGACCCGCGACACCTCGTCCGTGTAGTCGCGGTAGACGGCGAGATCCTGCCGCGAGGGGTAGGCGAACGCGACGTGGACGACCTTCTCGCGCAGGTCGGGCCGGGTCTCCAGAAGCAGTTCGTAGGCGTGCAGCCCGCGCACGATGTTCTTCGACAGCTCGGTCCGGTCCACCCGCACGATCACCTGCCGGCCCTCGCCCACCTGCTCGCGCAGCGCCGCGAGCCGCTCCTCGACGTCCGGGCGGCCCGCGCGCTCGCGCAGGAAGTCCGCGTCGGCGCCGAGCCCGTGCACCCCGATCCGCGTCCCCGACGTACCGCCGAGGATGCGCGTACAGCAGTCGGTGAACGCGTCCGCCCAGCGGCGGGTCAGGAAGCCGAGCCGGTCCGCGCCGAGCATCCCCTTCAGGATCTGCTCGGCGATGTCGTCGGGCAGCATCCGGAAGTAGTCGACGGGCGCCCACGGCGTGTGCGAGAAGTGCCCGATGCGCAGGTCGCCGCGGAGTTCGCGGAGCATGCCGGGGACCAGCGTCAGGTGGTAGTCCTGCACGACGACCGTCGCGCCGGGCGCGGCCTCCTCGGCCAGCGCCTCGGCGAAGGCCCGGTTGTACGCCTCGTACGACGCCCACTGGCGGCGGAACTCCGGCCCGAAGGAGGGCTCCAGCGGCGTCTGGTAGAGCATGTGGTGCACGAACCACAGCACCGAGTTCGCGACGCCGTTGTACGCGTCCGCGTGTACGTCCGCGTCGATGTCCAGCATCCGCACGCCCGGCTCGCTGACGCCGCGCCGGACGGCCTCGCGGTCACCTTCGGTGAGCGCCGAGCAGACCCAGAGCTTGTCCTCGACGACGCTGAGCGCGGAGACCAGGCCGCCGCCGCCGCGCCTCGCCTCGATCGGGCCGCCCTCGTCACCGTCCTTCAGGACGTAGGAGACGGGGCCGCGGTTGGACGCGACGAGAACCTCAGCAGCACCTTGCGTGGAAGCCATACGGGCACGCTAGCCCGGCTCGCCCCAGTTCAAACGTATGAGCGGAAGCGGCGCCGGACCGCTACGCCACCCGGCGCCACGCGTACTCGGCGATCTCGGCCATCGGTGGCCGCTCCTCGGTGTCGACCGGGTACGTGCGCGGCACGAAGCCGTCGGCGCCCCGCTCGAACTGGGTCAGCTCCGGGCGCACCAGGTGCCCGCGGGCCAGCCGCAGCTGCGCCGTGCGGTAGATCGCCGCGGCCATCCGGCCCAGCGCCTGCCCGTCCTGGTGGCGGTGGCGGCGCACCCCCACGTCGACCTGGGCCAGCGCCTCCAGGCCCACGGTGTGCAGCGCGTCCACGAGCAGCCCCAGCTCCACGCCGTAGCCGACGGGGAACGGCAGCCGCTCCAGGAGCGAGCGGCGCGCCGCGTACTCGCCGCCCAGCGGCTGGACGAACCCGGCGAGGCGGGGCCAGTGCAGGTTGAGGACCGGGCGGGCCATCAGCTCGGTGACCCGGCCGCCCTGGCCGCCCGTCTCGCCGAGCGGCCGGTCGTACATGGCCTTCACGAAGCTGACGCCCGGGTCGGTGAGGAGCGGTCCGGCGATCCCGGAGACGAAGTCCGCCGAGAACTCCTTCAGGTCCGCGTCGACGAAGCAGACGATGTCGCCGCTCGTGGCGTACAGCGACCGCCACAGCACCTCGCCCTTGCCGGGCCGCGCGGGCAGGCGCGGCAGGACCGCGTCCCGGTGCACGACGCGCGCCCCGGCCGCCGCGGCGACCTCGGCGGTGCGGTCGGTGGAGCCGGAGTCGACGACCACCAGCTCGTCGACGAGCGGCACCGCCGCCGTCATCAGCTCGCGCCGGATCACGGCGACGATCTCGCCGACCGTCTCCTGCTCGTCGAGCGCGGGCAGCACCACGCTCACCGTCTGGCCGGTGGCGCGCTTGGCGGCGAGCAGCCGGGGCAGCGGCCGGTCGGCCACGGACCAGGAGCGCCGGTCCAGCCAGCGCTCGACTTCTTCCAGCACGGTCTGCGGCTCCTCAGCGGCGGGGGCGTGGCCGCGGATGTGATCCATCTCGCGGTTCGGACGACTATCTCAAGGGTGCGGGCCTTCGGTTACAGTCTTGAACAAGGCCGGTGACCATCGCATGCCGGGGTCGCCGCCACCCAACCGCTTCACATAATCGAATACCGCTCATCCAGAGGGGCAGAGGGATACGGCCCGTTGAAGCCCCGGCAACCCTCCAGCCGGTCTCGTCCGCACACGCCAGTGCGCCCGCGAGGCTCCCGGCTAGGGAAGGTGCCAAATCCGTCTCGTGGCGAGATGCGCCGCGAGGAAGATGAGGAGAAAGGGCCTCGCCTCTCATGGCTGTACAGACCGTCGCCACCGAAACCGCCGCTTCTGCCGCGGGCACCGTCGACCTCGGGCCCGCCTCCGGCCTCTCCTGCCGGGAGTGCGGCACCACCTTCGAACTCGGGCCGATCTTCGCCTGCGCCGAGTGTTTCGGCCCCCTGGAAGTCGCCTACGACCTGCCCACCGGTGACCCCGAGGCGCTGCGCAAGCAGATCGAGGCGGGCCCGGCCAATGTCTGGCGCTACGCCCCCCTGCTGCCCGTCCCGGCCGACGTCGCCGAGAAGCCGAACCTGAACCCGGGCTGGACCAAGCTGGTCAAGGCCGACAACCTCGCCCGTGAACTCGGCGTCGAGCAGGGCAAGTTGTTCGTCAAGGACGACTCCGGCAACCCCACGCACTCCTTCAAGGACCGCGTCGTCGCGCAGGCCATCGAGGCCGCGCGCGCCTTCGGCTTCACCACCCTGTCCTGCTCCTCCACGGGCAACCTGGCGGGTGCCGTCGGCGCCGCCGCCGCGCGGGCCGGCTTCCGCTCGTGCGTGTTCATCCCGCACGACCTGGAGCAGGGCAAGGTCGTCATGGCCGGTGTCTACGGCGGTGACCTCGTCGCCATCGAGGGCAACTACGACGACGTGAACCGCTTCTGCTCCGAGCTGATCGGTGACCCGCTGGGCGAGGGCTGGGGCTTCGTCAACGTGAACCTGCGCCCGTACTACGGCGAGGGCTCCAAGACGCTGGCCTACGAGATCTGCGAGCAGCTCGGCTGGCGGCTCCCGGACCAGCTGGTCATCCCGATCGCGTCCGGCTCGCAGTTCACGAAGATCGACAAGGGGCTCCAGGAGCTGATCAAGCTCGGCCTCGTCGAGGACAAGCCGTACAAGCTGTTCGGCGCCCAGGCCGAGGGCTGCTCGCCGGTCTCGGTGGCGTACAAGGCCGGTACGGACGTGGTCCGCCCGCAGAAGCCCGACACCATCGCCAAGTCGCTCGCCATCGGCAACCCGGCCGACGGTCCCTACGTGCTCGACATCGCGCGCCGCACGGGCGGCGCCGTGGAGGACGTGAACGACGAGCAGGTCGTCGACGCGATCAAGCTGCTCGCGCAGACGGAGGGCATCTTCGCGGAGACGGCGGGCGGGGTGACGGTGGGGGTCACCAAGAAGCTCATCGAGGCCGGGCTGATCGACCCGTCGCTGACCACGGTGGTCCTGAACACGGGTGACGGCCTGAAGACGCTGGACGCCGTCGCGGAGTCCTCGCAGGCCACGGCCACGATCCGGCCCAGCCTGGAGGCGTTCCGCGCCGCGGGGCTCGCCGCCGAGTAGTGCCCGCCGGCGGCCGTCCGTGGCCGGTCGCGCAGTTCCCCGCGCCCTGACGGGGCGCTACGTACCCCGAGGTGAGTGAATCCATGAGCGTCAACGTCCGCATCCCCACCATCCTGCGTACCTACACCGGCGGCCAGGCCGAGGTGAGCGCCGAGGGTGCCACGCTCTCCGAGGTCCTCGCGGACCTGGAGCGGAACCACACCGGGATCGCCGCGCGCGTCCTGGACGACCAGGGCAAGCTGCGCCGCTTCGTGAACGTCTACGTCAACGACGACGACGTCCGCTTCGAGCAGGGCCTGCAGACCGCCACGCCCGACGGCGCCGGCGTCTCGATCATTCCGGCCGTCGCCGGCGGATGATCGCATTCCGCTTTACCCGGCGTCACTGACATTGCCCCCTCCGCGAGAGAAGCGGAGGGGGCAATTCTGCATGGTTGAGCACGGTACAGTTGGGGAAGCTGCTCCCTTTCCGTATGTGGCGCATGACGGGCGCATATGAGTTTCCGCGCGAGCCGCGACAAGAAGCAGCCAAACTGCCCGGCCCATTCGGCCCCTTTACGGCATTTACGCGGCCCGACTTGCCCCGGGTTCCGGCGAGTCGCCCTGGTTCCACCGCTCGCGCGCGCCCAGAATTCTCGTCCGATTGACCTGTTGCAGACGGCAGTTGGGCAGATACATTCAGCCGCGGTCGACGCGTTCCGGCGCACACCCCCACCCATTGGGGAGGGTGAGGTCTGACCCGGATCCGCGAAGTGCGGGTCTGTGCAAGGGCCAGTAATAGGGGAGTTAGGCATGGCTCAGGGCACCGTCAAGTGGTTCAACGCGGAGAAGGGGTACGGCTTCATCGCGGTCGACGGTGGTGCGGATGTATTCGTCCACTACAGCGCGATTCAGATGGACGGTTACCGCACCCTCGAAGAGGGTCAGCGAGTGGAATTCGAGATCTCGCAGGGCCAGAAGGGGCCGCAGGCTGACATGGTCCGCCTGGCCGCCGGCTGACGCGCGTCGCGACTGACAGCAGGCTTGGCACGACACGAAGGGTCCGTGTCCCCGTCAGGGGGCGCGGACCCTTCGCGCTGCGCGACCCCGCGCCCCACCAGGCGTGCGCCCCCTCGTACGCGGCACGCGCCCCCGCCGATTCTGTGGTAGCCGCTTGCACTCGCATGGGTCGAGTGCTAATCATTGGGCTTAGCACTCTCCGCGTGAGAGTGACAGAACTTGGATCGGGTCGGTGAGGTCCAGGGGCCGGGTGGGGCAAGGAACCACAAGGCTCAGGGGCCGTCCGTCGCGGGCACCAGCACGGTCCGTTTGCTTGCTTTTCCACCCCGTCCGGGAGGACCACTTCACATGGCCAAGATCATCGCGTTCGACGAGGAGGCACGGCGCGGCCTCGAGCGCGGCATGAACCAGCTCGCCGACGCCGTCAAGGTGACCCTGGGCCCCAAGGGTCGCAACGTCGTCCTCGAGAAGAAGTGGGGCGCCCCCACGATCACCAACGATGGTGTCTCCATCGCCAAGGAGATCGAGCTCGAGGACCCGTACGAGAAGATCGGCGCCGAGCTGGTCAAGGAGGTCGCGAAGAAGACGGACGACGTCGCCGGTGACGGCACGACGACCGCGACCGTCCTGGCCCAGGCCCTGGTGCGCGAGGGTCTGCGCAACGTGGCCGCCGGTGCCAACCCGATGGCCCTCAAGCGTGGCATCGAGAAGGCCGTCGAGGCCGTCTCCGCCGCCCTGCTCGAGCAGGCCAAGGACGTGGAGACCAAGGAGCAGATCGCTTCGACCGCCTCCATCTCCGCCGCCGACACCCAGATCGGCGAGCTCATCGCCGAGGCCATGGACAAGGTCGGCAAGGAAGGCGTCATCACCGTCGAGGAGTCCCAGACCTTCGGTCTGGAGCTGGAGCTCACCGAGGGTATGCGCTTCGACAAGGGCTACATCTCGGCGTACTTCGCCACCGACATGGAGCGTATGGAGGCGTCGCTCGACGACCCGTACATCCTGATCGTCAACTCGAAGATCGGCAACGTGAAGGACCTCCTTCCGCTGCTCGAGAAGGTCATGCAGTCCGGCAAGCCGCTGCTGATCATCGCCGAGGACGTCGAGGGCGAGGCCCTGTCGACCCTGGTCGTCAACAAGATCCGTGGCACCTTCAAGTCCGTCGCCGTCAAGGCCCCGGGCTTCGGTGACCGCCGCAAGGCCATGCTCGGCGACATCGCCATCCTCACCGGTGGCACCGTCATCTCCGAGGAGGTCGGCCTCAAGCTGGAGAACGCCGGTCTCGACCTGCTCGGCCGCGCCCGCAAGGTCGTCATCACCAAGGACGAGACGACGATCGTCGACGGCTCCGGTGAGAGCGACCAGGTCCAGGGCCGCGTCAACCAGATCCGTGCCGAGATCGAGAACAGCGACTCGGACTACGACCGCGAGAAGCTCCAGGAGCGCCTCGCCAAGCTCGCCGGCGGCGTGGCCGTCATCAAGGCGGGCGCGGCCACCGAGGTCGAGCTCAAGGAGCGCAAGCACCGCATCGAGGACGCCGTGCGCAACGCGAAGGCGGCCGTCGAAGAGGGCATCGTCGCCGGTGGCGGCGTGGCTCTCCTCCAGGCCTCCGCGGTCTTCGAGAAGCTGGAGCTCGAAGGTGACGAGGCGACCGGCGCCAACGCCGTGAAGCTCGCCCTGGAGGCCCCGCTCAAGCAGATCTCCGTCAACGGTGGTCTCGAGGGTGGCGTCGTCGTGGAGAAGGTGCGCAACCTTCCCGTCGGCCACGGTCTGAACGCCGCGACCGGTGAGTACGTCGACATGATCGCCGAGGGCATCATCGACCCGGCGAAGGTGACGCGCTCTGCCCTGCAGAACGCCGCCTCCATCGCCGCGCTGTTCCTCACCACCGAGGCCGTCATCGCTGACAAGCCGGAGAAGGCCGCTGCCGGCGGCGGTGCTCCGGGCGGCATGCCGGGCGGTGACATGGACTTCTGATCCGGTCCCCGACCTGATCAGCTTGTCTGTACGTCCCGAGGGCGGCACCTCCTCTTCGCGAGGGGGTGCCGCCCTCGGGCGTTTGCGCGTCCCCGGCCGTCTTCGCACGTCCCTTGTCCCCTTGATCGCCACGGGTTACTGTCCCCGGGCGCGTACTGGGGAGTAGAGCGCGGTTCGCGGGGCGGGTGGGGGACATGAGCGACAGCGACAGCAATGGTGGACCGGAGCGGGGCACGAACGCGGTGGGGCAGGCCATCTCGGCCGTGGCCCTCGTGGGGGCGCTCGCCGTGGGCTTCTGGGCGATCTCGAAGGAGTCGGCCTCCGACCAGGGCGGCGCGCCCGAGGCCGCCGCGTGTTCCGGGGGCGTGGCGGAGAAGGGCGACGAGGCGGCCGGGCGGGTCTCCGGGGCCCAGCTGTGCTCGGCGCTCAACCAGCGGGAGCTGGCGTCCTGGCTGGGGACGCCGGGCGAGCGGGCGAAGAGCGCGTCCGGGGGCAGCGAGTCCATGGGGACCGGGAAGAACGAGGTCCACTCGCCGTCCGCCCGGGTCGAGTTCGACACCTACACCGTGGAGCTGCACGCGTCCTACGACCGGTACCCGGTCGACGCGCGGACCACCGCGTACATCGGCCGCGACGTCCACGCGCAGCAGGTGCTGCGCCGTCCCGCGGTCTTCTACTCGACGCAGACGATGGGGATCCGCTTCCGGCTCGACGGGTCGGACGCCGAGAGCGCGCCGGGCACGCCGGCGGAGGCGCTCAGTGTGGCGTTCGACGCGAAGAACCGCGGCGGTTCCTACGAGTTGGTGGTCTGGCGCAACCACGGCGGCTTCCCGGACCGGACCGTGCTCCTGGACGTCGCCGAGCACGTGCTCCCGGTGGTTCCGGGCTTCGACGCACCGGCGACGCCGGGCACGGAGACGGGCGGGGGCGGGGCTCAGGCCACGGCCTCTTCGTGAGCGGCCTCCTCGATGCTGTGGGAGTCGGTGAGGCTCAGTGCGCCGGCGGCCGCGATCAGTCCGACGACGACGGCGAGCAGGCCGTAGGCGATCCGTTCGCCGTGGAAGAAGGACGAGACGAGCCCGTCGCTCCAGGCGCCCGCGGGCAGCTGGGTGGTGACCAGGGCGGCGATCAGGGTGCCGACCACGGCGGTGCCGACGCTGGTGCCGACCTCCTGCGCGGTGTCGTTCAGGGCGGCGGCGATCGAGGTGCGGTTGTCCGGCATGGCGTCGACGAGGGCGACCGCGCAGATCGTCATCACGGTGCGCAGCCCGATGGTCATGAGCACCATGCAGGCCGCGATGACGGCGTACCCGTGCGCGACGCCCCAGGACAATCCCGCCAGGGAGAGCGCCAGGCAGGCCGCTCCGACCAGGCAGGCGACCCGGTGTCCGAAGCGGCGCGCGAGGCCCTCGGAGAGCGGGGTCGCGAGGAGCATGGTCACGATGATCGGCAGATTGGCGAGCCCGGCCCGCACGGGGCTCCACCCGTAGGCGTACTGGAAGTGCAGGATCAGGCCGAACATCACGCCTGCCATGGCGATGGACGTGCCGATCTGGGCGACGGCGGCGCCGCGGACGGTGCCGTTCCGGAAGAGGCGCAGGTCCAGCATGGGGGCCTTGCTGCGGCGCTCGTGCCGGACGAAGGCGCACCCGGCGAGGACGGCCCCGGCGATCGAGGCGAGGGTGGCGGCCGAGCCCCAGCCGTGCTCGACGCCACTGGTCAGCGCGTAGCAGGCGAGGCCGATGGTGGCGACGCTCAGGACGGCGCCGGGCACGTCGAGCCGGTCGCGGGTCAGGTCCTCGGGCCGGTCGGCGGGGACGCCGAGCCGCACCCCGAGGCAGGCGATCACCGCGATCGGCGCGTTGACGACCAGCAGCCACTCCCAGCGCACATGGGCCAGGGCGGTGCCGCCGAGCAGCGGGCCGAGGACGAAGCCGGACATGCCGACGACGATCATCACCGTCATCGCGCGCATCCGCAGCGCCTTGTCGTCGAAGAGGCGGAAGACCAGGGAGTTGGTGATCGGCGCCATCGCCGCGGCGGCTATGCCGAGCGCGGCGCGCAGGGCGATGAGCTGGCCCGCGGTGGTGACCCAGACGACGCACAGGCTCAGCGCGCCGAACACGGCGAGCCCGGTCAGCAGCACCCGGCGCCGCCCGAGCCGGTCGGCCATCGATCCCGCGGTGAGCAGCAGGCCGCCGAAGGTGAGCGAGTAGGCGCCGGTGACCCACTGGAGCGCGGTGGTGCCGCTGCCCAGGTCGCGGCCGATGGTGGGCAGCGCGATGGACAGCAGGGTGTTGTCGACCATCTCGACGAAGAAGGCCAGGCAGAGCGCGGCGAGCGGGATCCACGCGGCACGCAGGGACGGATAGGCGCGGGAGGACGGCGGGGGCGGGGGTTTACGGGCGGCGGTGGTCATGGCGGCGGTCCCTTCTATCGAACATCGATCGGTTATCGAACCTCGTTCGATGAAGTACGATAGAACAACGTTCGATGCGATGCAAAGGGATTGAGGTACCGCCCATGCCACGCCAGCAGAACCGCGCCGCCCAGGGCCGCCGACGGGCGTCGCACTCGATGGAGTCCGTGCTGACCGAGGCGGTCGCGCTGCTCGACGAGGCCGGTCCTTCGGCGCTGACGTTCCGGGCGCTGGCGCAGCGCCTCGGCGGCGGCGTCGCGAGCATCTACTGGTACGTCGCGAGCAAGGACGAGCTGCTGGACCGCGCCACGGACCACGCGATCGGCGGCGTCCTCGCCGACATCGAGGCGCGCCCGGCGAGCGAGGACCCGATCGAGGATCTGCGCGCGATGGGGCTGATGCTCTTCGACGCGATCGTGCGGCGGCCCTGGCTCGGCAACTACTTCATGCGCAACACCGACGTGCAGGGCAACGCGCTACGCCTCTACGAGGCCCTGGGCCGGCCGACACTGCGCCTCGATCTGACCGCGCTCCAGCGCTTCCACGCGGTCTCCGCGATCACCGGCGTCGTCGTCGGCTCCGCTGTCGACCTCGGGCAGGAGCCGCCGCAGGAGGTGCTCGACGGCGCGGTGACCCCGGAGGCGTTCCTCAGCCGCTTCGCCGCGAGCTGGCGCGAGCTGGACCCCGAGGCGTTCCCGTTCGTGCACGAGATCGTCGACGAGTTCGACGGGCACGACGACGCGGCCCAGTTCCGGGCCGCGTTGGATCTGACCCTGGCGGGGCTGCGCCTCCAGGCCGGGGCCGGGTCCGAGAGGCTCTAGCGGACCGGCGTCTCCTGGTAGCTGGTCCAGGCGTCGCGGCCGGCCTGGGCCGCGCTCTGCGCCTGGTGCAGGGCGCGCGACGCGAGCACGGCCGGCGGCACCTGCCAGGCGCTGGTCCAGGTACGCCCCGCCCGGAACAGCTCGTACGCCAGCACGCCGACGCCCGCCGCCGCGACGAGCATGCCCGCGCCCGTCACCACGGCGCCGGTCACCAGGCGCCGCCGGTCGGGGCGGAAGTCGGAGAGGGAGATCGTGCGAAGGGTGCTCTCAGCCATACGGCCAGCATGCGGGAGGGGCCGCCGGGGCGCATGCCGAGCGCGGCCGGAGCCGGTTCACGTCCGGCTCCGCTCCCGCCCGGACCACAGGGCCCGCCGCACCTCCGTCGCATGCGAGCGGACGGCCTCGGCGGCCAGCGGCGCCGGCGCCCGGCGAGTGGTCCGGGCGCCGGAACACAGGTCGCAGAAACCGCCGGGCAACGCCTCGGGATGACCGGGTGCGCCGCACCGCGCGCACTCGATCAGCCGCAGCACCGGGCGCGTCGCGACCGGAGCGGGCGGCGGGAGCTTGTCGACCAGGCGCCGGTGCAGCAGGGCGGCCGGGCTGTGCACCGGGACGGGCAGCCCGGCCGTCAGCGCCTGCCGTACCTCGTCCTCGCTCGCACCCCGCGCGAACCACCGCTCCGCCTCGGGCGCGAGCCGCGCGCACTCGGCGGCGGACAGCGCCAGCGACGGGGCCGTCCGGCCCAGCGCCGCCAGGAGCATGAACGCGCGGCTGCGGGTGGGGCGCATGGTGGGCTCGGTCTCCTCGGGTGTCGCCTCCGGTACGTCGCCCATCGCGTACGCCGCCCACCACGCGTCGCCCCGCGCGGTCCGCGAGAACCACGTACGGGTCACCCAGCGCGCACTGCCCGAACCGTGCACATGCTCGCGGCCCCGCCGCAGGTGGCCCGCCCGCTGGAGGTTGTTGAGGGCGGTACGCATCGCCGCCTGCCCGTACGGGAGGCACCGGGAGAGCAGCTTCACCGACATCTCCGCCCCCTCGGGCAGCCGGTCGATGAAGGCGGCGATGTGTGCCTCGCGCTCCGGCAGGTGTGCGAAGTCGTGGCCCGTACGGGGGAGTTGGTCCGGCGCGGAGCGCTTGCCGTAGCCCGGATTCGCCATCGGGTGCGGCGGGGTGGGCGATGCGGGGTGCGTCTGGGCGGGGGCAGCACTAAAGTTGGCGTCAGCCACGAGATCTCCTCTGAAGATCTTGTTGGACAGACCCCCGCTCCGGTGTTGGCGCACCGGCGGGGGTCGTTCGGTTATCGGAACGTTAGAGCGTCGTCACCCTGCGTGGCAAGCCGGTCCCGGAAAGTGCCCGAGCCTGCCAACTCGGCGGGAGGGTGGGTGGGTTGAGACCCACCTCCCCATCCTTGAAAGCAGGGCTCGGAGCTCGGGGCTCGTTCTCCGGGTCAGCGGCGCCGCAGGTCAGCGATGAACGCGGACCAGGTCTC
The DNA here is from genome assembly GCF_040611655.1 of Streptomyces sp. NPDC006552. Classification (NCBI taxonomy): domain Bacteria; kingdom Bacillati; phylum Actinomycetota; class Actinomycetes; order Kitasatosporales; family Streptomycetaceae; genus Streptomyces; species Streptomyces sp. NPDC006552. The sequence continues at coordinate 122,215 of NZ_JBEXOS010000015.1, read as the reverse complement.
CGCCTGGAGCACGAGCGCCGGGCCGGCGGGGTTCTTGGAGTCGCGGACGGGGACGAGTCCGGGGGCGTCGGTGGTGACTTCGAGGCAGTTGCCGCCGTCTCCGGCGCTGTATGAGGACTTGTGCCAGGCGGCGCCGGGGAAGTCGGTGGCGACCTCCAGGCACTCTCCGCCACTGCCGCCGCTGTAAGTGGACTTGTGCCAAGTGGCCGAGGTGAGGTCAGGCTTCGGGTCCGTGATCTTCATGCGCGTAATCCTCCGCCACTGATTCGATCAGGGCCAGGGATTGCCTTGGCGTGAGTGCATCGGCCCTGAGCAGATCGTAGGACAGCTGATGTCGGTTCACGGTGATGGGATCGTCCATCAACTGGCCCGTGCCGGAGGCGTCGACGAAAGAGAGCGGGGGCGCGTCCTCGAAGTACATGAGCTTGAGTGGTCCGTCTAGAGACGCATGCGCCCCCGCCGAGAACGGCACCACCTGAACGATCACCCGTCGTCTGCGGGCCAGCGCGGCGATGTGCCGAAGGGCCCCGGCCATGACAGCCGGTCCGCCGACCTCGCGCCGCAGTACCGCCTCGTCGAGGACTTCCCACAACAAAGGTCTTGTTGGATCGTCAAGAAGGCGCGTGCGGTCCATACGGGCGGCCACCATTTTGTCGATGGCTGGCTCGGGTGCCGTGGGCTGATAGGCCAGAAAGACCGCCCGGGCGTAGGCGGGTGTCTGCAACAACCCGGGCAGCACCAGCGACTCGTACTGCCTGATCTCAGCGGCGAGCGCTTCCGCCTCGGCGGCTTCCGCGAAGTGCTCGGGATGCTTGGAGACGTTCGCCTTCGTGCAATGCCGGACGAAGAAACCCCCCGTCTCCAGGATCTCGTCCAGCCGGATGGCCATGTCGGGCAGGATGCGGCGCGTGCCCGCCTCCATCTGACCGACGTACGAGCCGCTGACGAACAGCCGCTCACCCAGGGCTTGTTGGGTGAGCGGGGCTCGTTCCCGCGCGTGGCGCAACTCCTCGCCGATCATGATGCGGCGGGACGAGGGATCAAGGTCCTTGGGTCCGGTCATGTACATCACTCCCCGTACATCAGTCGGTTCTGTTGCGCCGATGCCCCTGGTCAGCGTAGGCCCGTGATGGTCACGCTGGGTGCCGAAATAAGAACTCGGCGTGAAGGAGAGTGTGATGGTGGTGCGCGACGCGGAACGGCTGCGGGTGGTCGAGGAGACCATCGGCCAACTGCGGGCGGAACTCGGGGTGCTGGGGGTGCTGCTGCCGTCGCTGCGGGTCGACGCGGCGTCGGCGGCGTCCGAGGTGGCGTATCCGCTGGTGAACCTGGGGTGCGTGAACCTGGACACCGCGATGCGGCTGGTGGCCGTCCTGCACGAGCGCCGGAGGCTGGGATGAGCCTCGGCCCCTATGTGATCGACACCCGGGACGGGCGCGTCGGGCAGGTGATGGCGCGCGAGGGCGGGTTCGTCCAACTGCGGCCACCGGGCGGCGGCGTGGAGTGGGACTGCCCGCCGGAATCGGTGGCGCCCGCGCCCGCGCCGGAGGGGTCAAGGGCGCGGGCACGGGCGACGGGTCAGGAAGGGCGACTGCCCTGATCAGGGGCCCCGCGAACGACCAAATCAGCCAGGTCAGACCTGGGCCGGTTCGGGTGACGCCGGGGCGGACTCGGTGCGGGCCGAGGGAGACTCGCCCGCGTCGACGTCCTGGTTCAGCTCGGTCAGCATCTGCTTGCTGAAGCCGAAGAAGTACGTGGCCAGGAAGCCGACCGCGTAACCGATGAGCAGGCCGCCGCCGTAGATCAGGCACGTGCTGCCCAGGCCGTGGTTGCCCTTGAGGAGGGGGAACAGGGCCCAGCCGGACGGGCCGATCGCCGTCGAGCCGACCTTCGTGCCGAGCATCGAGAACAGTCCGACGAACGCGCCGCCCGCCGCGCCGCCCACGCACGCCGTGATGAAGGGACGGCCCAGCGGGAGCGAGACACCGTAGATGAGTGGCTCGCCCACGCCCAGGAAACCGGCGGGCAGCGCCGACTTGATCGTCGTACGGATCGACGTGTTGTGCTTGAGCCGCTTGAAGACCGCGATGGCGCAGCCGACCTGGCCCGCGCCCGCCATCGCCAGGATGGGCAGGAGAACGGTGTAGCCCTGCTGTTCGATCAGCGTGGTGTGGATCGGGATGAGGGCCTGGTGCAGGCCGAGCATGACCAGGGGCAGGAAGAGGCCGCCGAGGACCAGGCCCGCGAACGCGCCCGTGTTGTCCAGGAGCCAGTTGGCCGCCGTGCCGATACCGGTGGAGACCTCGCCCGCAACGTACATCAGGCCGAAGATCGTGACCAGGCCGGAGACGAGGACCGTGAGGGTGGGGGTGACCAGGACGTCTACCGCCTCCGGCACCCACTTGCGGCACCACTTCTCCACGTACACCGCGAGGACCGCCGCGCCCAGCGCGCCGAGCACGCCGCCCTGGCCGGGGCTGAGCTTCTGGCCGAACGCCGAGATGTTCGCGACGCCCGCGTAGACGATGATCGCGGCGACCGCGCCGCCCAGGATCGGGGTGCCGCCGAACTCCTTCGCCGTGTTGTAGCCGACGAAGACCGCGATGAGCGCCATGAAGCCGGAGGCGATGGCGGCCAGGGCAGGGGTGACGGCGGGCAGCCACTCCAGGTTGATCAGCAGGCCGTTGATGCCGGCGATGATGCCGCAGCCGATCAGGGCCGGGATCAGCGGCACGAAGATGTTGGCGATCCGGCGCAGGAAGAGCTTGAGCGGCGTCGCGTTCTTCGCCTTACGGGCCGCGCGCAACTCGGCGCCACGGTCGGCCAGTTCGTCGGCGGTGGTGGTGTGCGCGGGGGCGGCGGCCGCCGGGGCGGGTGCCTGCGGGCCGGCCTCCGCCACCAGCGCCTCGAACTCCGGGGTGACCCGGGCGACCTTCCCCGGGCCGAGGACGATCTGGTAGGTCTCGTCCTCGACGACGCCCATCACGTCGGGGAGCGCCTTGAGCGCCTCGTCCTGGACGAGCGAGCGGTCGGCCAGACCCAGGCGGAGCCGGGTCATGCAGTGGACTACGGACGTGACGTTCGCGGCGCCGCCCACGAGGGGGAGGATCGAGGCCGCCACGTCGCGGTTCTTGTTCTCAGCCATGGTGCGTGCTGCCTTGCTGTGCGGGTGGTGCGGTGCGGTGTCAGGGGGTGGTGGTGCGGGCGGCCGCCGCGAGCGCGGCGCGCAGGTGGCCGTCGGACTCGGCCAGCAGACGGGCCGCCGTCGGCCCGTCGACCTCGCCGAGGACGACGAGGATCGCGTTCTTCACCTCCCCGTCCGTCGCGGCGAGTGCGGCCTCGATGGCGGCGTCCTCGGCGCCCGTGGCCAGGGAGACGATGCGGCGGGAGCGGGCCCGCAGCTTCTCGTTCGACGCGCGTACGTCGACCATGAGGTTCCCGTACGTCTTGCCGAGCCGGATCATGGTGATCGTCGACAGCATGTTCAGGACGAGCTTCTGCGCCGTGCCCGCCTTCAGGCGGGTCGAGCCGGTGAGCAGCTCCGGGCCGACGACGACCTCGATGCCGTGGTCCGCGGCGGCGGCCAGCGCGCTGTCCGCGTTGCAGGACAGGCCGATGGTGAGTGCGCCGACGGTGGTGCGGGCGTGTTCGACCGCGCCGATCGCGTACGGGGTGCGGCCCGAGGCGCTGATGCCGACGACGACGTCGTCCGCGGTCAGGTTCAGCGCGTCCAGGTCCTCGGCCGCCAGCTCCTTGGAGTCCTCGGCGCCCTCCACCGCGGTGACCATCGCGGAGGGGCCGCCCGCGATCAGGCCGATGACCTCGCCCGGGTCGGTGTTGAAGGTGGGCGGGCACTCCGACGCGTCCAGGACGCCGAGCCGGCCGGCCGTGCCGGCGCCCGTGTAGATCAGGCGGCCGCCGCGGGCCATGTGCTCCGCTGTGCCGTCGATGGCGGCGGCGATCTGGGGGAGCTGGGCGGCTACGGCGGTGGGGACGGTGGCGTCCTCGCCGTTCATGATCCGGGCGATCTCCAGGGTGGGCTGCTGGTCGATCTCGGCGAGTTCCGGGCGGAACGCCTCCGTCGTCAGGGTGGCCAGTTGGGCGCGGAGTTCCTGGTACTCGCCGTCGGGGGTGGTCTCGGGGGCGGCGTCGGTGGAGGTCATGGTCGGTTCGGCTCTTTCCGGGTGGCGGGTGCGGGTGTGTTGTGGCCGGTCGCGCAGTTCCCCGCGCCCCTGAGGGGGCGCACTGCGTGCGGCTTCGTTCTCGGGTGCGGGTGTGTTGTGGCTGGTCGCGCAGTTCCCCGCGCCCCTGAGGGGGCGCACTGCGTGCGCCATCTCATCGGCCCCTGGAACTGCGGCGAAGCCGCACGCTCCAGGGGCGCGGGGAACTGCGCGAGAAGCCCCACCGAGGGGCAGCCGGACGCGTAGGCCCGTAGGCGGGCCCGGGGTCATGATCTGGCTCCCCGCGGAGCGGAGCGGTGGCGGTGGGCCAGGGCCTCGTAGGACGCGGAGAGGGCCGGCGCCGCGGTCTCGTAGGAGCGCTGGGCGACCCCTACGAACAGGCAGTCCACGACGAGCAGCTGACTCGTCCGGGAGGACATCGCCGCGGGCCGCAACTCGCTCTCGCGGGCGATGGACGTGGTGAGGACGTGGTCCGCGTACTGCGAGACGGGCCCGTCGGGCCGCCCGGTGATCGCGATCGTGGTGGCGCCGCGCTCGAAGGCGACCCGGAGCGGCTCGATGACGTCACCCGTGGCGCCGGAGTGCGTGATGGAGACGGCGACGTCCCCGGAGCGCAGCGTCACCGCGTTCGTGATCGCCAGGTGCGGGTCGGAGTGCGCGTGCGCGACCTGGCCGATGCGCAGCAGCTTCTGCGCGAGGTCCTGGGCGACGAGCCCGGAGGCGCCGACCCCGTACACGTCGACGCGGCGGGCCCCGGCCAGCGCGGTCACGGCGGCGCCGAGCTGCACGGTGTCGAGGCCCGCCGCGGTGTCGGCGAGGGTCTGCTGCTCGTCGTAGGCGAGCTTGGCCACCACGTCGGCTATCGGGTCGTCGACGGCGATGTCGGCGGTGACCGCGGGGGCCCGGCCCGACTGCTGCTGGGCGGCGAGCCCGGCGAGCGCGAGGCGCAGGTCCCGGTAGCCGGGGTAGCCGAGGATGCGGGCGGTGCGCACCACCGTCGCCTCGCTCGTGCTGGTGAGCTCGGCGAGGCCGGTGACGGTGAGCGCCGCGCAGCCCGCCGGGTCGGCGGCGACGGCCTCGGCGACCCGCTGCATGGAACGGGTCATCGACGGCGCGAGCGTGCGCACCTTGGCCGCGAGGGCCGCCGGGGCGGGCGGCGCGTCGCTGGAGAAACTTTCCTTCACGTCATTGCTCACGACTGAAAGATATTTTCAAAAGCTTGGAGGGTCAAGAGGCGCACAATTGCTCCATGGACACCATCAGCCCCCTGGAGCAGGCCCTGCACGCGGCCCGCGCGCTCGTCCTCGCCGACCTGCGCGCGGTGGACGCCGCCGACCCCGACGTCGTCTCGCTCGTCGAGGAGTCGATCACCTCCCGGCGCTGGTGGGTGGAGCAGTGGCCGGAGGGGGTCGCCTTCGTCGCCGGGCTCGTCGCCCAGGACGTCAAGGACGGCATCCTGGAGCGCTACGGCCGCTGGCCGCTCTGCCCGGTCTGCGGGCCGGGTTCCGGCTCGGAGGGGCCGCACGCCCTGGACGTCGAACCGGAGCTGGGCGCCGACCCGCACTGGGTCTGCTCGGAGGCGGGCGTCGTGGTGGCGCCGGTCGGCTCCCTCGGCACGGTCACGGGATGACCGGCCGGTGACCGTCTACATCGACCCGCCGACCTGGCCCGGCCACGGCCGGATGTGGTCACATCTGGTCAGTGACGTGTCGTTCGACGAACTCCACGCGTTCGCCGAGCGGCTGGGGGCGCCCCGGCGCGCCTTCGAGCGCGACCACTACGACATCCCGTCGCACCGCTACGAGGACGCGGTGCGGGCCGGGGCCGTCGCGGTCGGCTCGAAGGAGCTGGTGCGCCGGATCACGGACGCGGGGCTGCGCCGGCCGAAGCATCCGCGGGGCGGGTGAGCGGGGTGGCGGTCGCCGCCGAGCCCGTGACCACCTTTGACGGGGTGCGGCGGTGCAGACGCAGCGACACCGCCGTCAGCGCCAGCGCCACCACCGTCATCGCGCCGCCCGCCCACGCGGTGGCCGGATAGCCGAGACCGGCGTCGATGACCGTGCCGCCGAGCCAGGGGCCGCCCGTGTTGCCGAGGTTGAAGGCGGCGGTCGTGGTGGCGCCGGCCAGCGTGGGGGCGGCGCCCGCGACGTTGAACATCCGGGCGTTGAGCGCCGGAGCGGTGTAGAAGGCGGACAGGCCCAGCAGGAAGGAGAGGGCCACCGCCGCGATCTCCAGGTGGCCGAGCAGGGCGAGCGCGGCCAGGAAGACCGTGGAGGCCGTGATGCCGGTCAGCAGGACGCCGAAGAGGTGCGCGTCCGCGACCCGGCCGCCGATCGTCGTGCCGACCAGCGCGCCCGCCCCGAACAGGGCGAGCACCAGCGGGACCCAGCCCTCCGGCAGCCCGGCGACCTCCGTCAGGAGCGGCGAGAGGTAGCTGAACGCGCAGAAGACGCCGCCCGCGGCGAGCGCGGTCACCGCGACGGAGAGCCACACCTGGCGGTCCCGGTAGATCGTCAGCTCCCGCTTCAGGCGCGGGCGTTCGGCCGGGACCGGGATCGGCGGCACCAGCGTCACGATGCCGACCAGGGCGACCACCGAGGCCGCGCCCACCGCCCAGAACGCCGCGCGCCAGCCGAGCCCCTCGCCGAGGAAGGCGCCCGCGGGGACGCCCAGGACGTTCGCGATCGACAGGCCGCCGATCATCACGGCCATCGCGCGGGCCCGCTGGTTCACCGGCACCATCGCGATGGCGACCGCCGCGCCCACCGCCCAGAAACCGGCGCAGGCGAGCGCCGAGACGACGCGGGAGGCGAACAGGATCGCGTAGCCCGGGGCGAGTGCACCGGCGATCTGGCCGAGCCCGAACAGGGAGATCAGCGTGATCAGGGTCGTGCGGCGGGGCAGGCGCAGCGTCGCCACGGCGAGCAGCGGGGCGCCCACCACCATGCCGATCGCGAACGCCGAGATCAACAGGCCGGCCTGCGGGATCGTGACGTCCATGTCGTCGGCGACGGCCGGGAGCAGCCCGGAGAGCATGAACTCGGAGGTGCCCAGGGCGAAGACGCTGAGGCCGAGGATGTAGACGGCCAGGGGCATGCGGGTGGCTGGGGACGGTGACGGTGACGGCATGTACGGGGCAACGGGGCGTGGGTGGGGGAGCATTCCCGGGGCGGCGGTATGCCGGGTTTGTGCGTGGTGGGGGGCTGGGCGGAACGTCAGCGGGGCGTGCTCAGGAGGTCGAGCTCCGTCGCCAGGTTCTCCCGGGCCGGGGGCTCCCAGTGCGCGGCGCCGTACGGGGTGCGGAAGAGACGGGGCAGCTCCAGGAGTTGGCGCAGGACCGCGGAGCGGCCCGCGCGGAACGCCTCGTCGGGCACGAACGCGTACTCCTCGCGGACCGCCTTCGTGTACGCCGCGTACGCCTCCGGGGGCGAGGCCAGGATCGCCAGGTCGGCGTCGCACAGGGTCTCGCCGTTCGGGTCGCCGTCGGCCGGGTCGTGCGTGGCGGTGAGGCGGACCAGGCGGGCGACCTCGGCGACGCGGGCCTGGGGGAGGCCGGCTTCCGTCAGGGCGCGTTCGGCCAGGGCGGCGGAGCGTTCCTCGTTCTCGGAGCGGTCCGGGCGGTAGACGGCGTCGTGGAACCAGGCGGCCAGCCGGACGAGGTCGGTGTCGGTGGCGTGGGCGGCCAGGGTGTCGATGCGGTCCAGGACCGTGGTGAGGTGGGTCGTGGTGTGGTAGCGGCGCTGGGGCTCCGACCAGCGTTCCAGGAGGTTGTCGGCGTAGGGGTACGGGTCGATGTGCGGGGTGTCCGTCGTCGCCCGCAGGGCTCGGGCCCAGTCTTCGCGGAGTTCTCTGGGGGGCTGGGGGTCGGGCGTCATGGCGTCGACCCTAGCCCGGGGCTCCGCCGGTTCGGGGGGTCGGTCTGCCCCGGGTCCTTGTTGCGCCGTTCCCCGCGCCCCTTACAGGGCCGGGTCCTCGGGAGTCTTCAGGGGAGGTCCTTGCCCATCAGTGTGCATATTGTTTCGTGGCGGCGTAGTGAGCCGTCTGGGGCTTGTTCGTCCCATGCGTCCGGGTGGCGGTCGAACGCTACGTAGCCGAGCCGTTCGTAGAGCGCTCTGGCCCGGGGGTTGTTCTCCTCCACGCCCAGCTCGGCTCGGCGCAGGCCGCGCTTCCTGATGCGCCGCTCCGCGGCCTCCACGAGGAACGTGCCGATCCCGCACGACTGCAACGCGGGATGGACCGCGAGCTGCCACAGGGTGCCGACGCCGTCCTTGACCCGGTAGTCGATCCCGCCCTTCGCCACGGGGATGTCCGTCGGGGGGCACACCACGAGATAGTCGACCTCTCCCCGCCGGGCGCGTTCCAACTGCTGCGCCACCACGGCCACGTGGTGCTCCGAACCCGACCACCCGATCGACGCGAGGTCACCCCGCACCAGATCGCGCGCCGACAGCCTCAACTCCGCACTGGTCATTTCACCGCCTCCGGGCGGCCAGCATCCCTGCCGGTCCTGCGGGACGCAACGCCGTTTCCCTGCCGGAAAGAAACCCGTTGGCCGGGGCCGGGACCCGTCCCGTACACTTCCGCGTTCCCCGTCGCTCCGCCGGCCCCGCGCCGAGGCGGACCGCACGCCGCCGACCGGTCGGAACCGGCCGGACCCCATCGTGCACGCGTAGGTCTACGCGTAACTGGAGCCGGAGGCAGAACCCCGTGAGCCCGTCAGCGCCCTTGCCGTCCTCGTCGTCCTCGCCGCTCGACCGCGAACGCGCGCACCTCGACTCGTCCCGCGCCGCCCTGCGCGCCATGCGCGAGGACGCCGAGGCGCTGGACATCCGCGACGTCACCGCGAACTGGGTCAACGCCGAGGTGCTCCAGCGCCAGGTCGACGAGCGGATCAAGGCGCTCGCCGACCTGAGCCACACCCCGCTCTTCTTCGGCCGCCTCGACTACCTGCACGCGCCGGGCGTCGAGCTGGCCGAGGGCGCCGAGGGGGAGTCGTTCTACATCGGCCGCCGCCACGTGCACGACGCCGAGGGCGACCCGATGGTCATCGACTGGCGCGCCCCGGTCTCGCAGCCGTTCTACCGCGCCTCCAAGAAGGACCCGCTGGACGTCGCGCTGCGCCGCCGGTTCGGGTACACCGGCGGCGAGCTGACCGCGTACGAGGACGAGCACCTCTCCGACCCCGCCGAGACCGAGCGGACCAGCAAGCTGCTCCAGCGGGAGATCGAGCGGCCGCGCGTCGGCCCGATGCGCGACATCGTCGCCACCATCCAGCCCGAGCAGGACGAGATCGTGCGCAGCGGGCTCGCCGGATCGGTGTGCGTGCAGGGCGGCCCCGGCACCGGCAAGACCGCGGTGGGCCTCCACCGCGTCGCCTACCTGCTCTACGCGCACCGCGAACGGCTCGCCCGCACCGGCACCCTGGTCATCGGACCGAACTCCTCCTTCCTGCACTACATCGAGCAAGTGCTGCCCGCGCTGGGCGAGTTGGAGGTCAGGCAGGCGACCGTCGACGACCTGGTGGCGCACGTCGAGGTGCGGGGGACGGACAGCGCCGCCACCGCTCTCGTCAAGGGGGACGCCCGGATGGCCGAGGTGATCCGGCGGGCGCTGCGCTCGCACATCGCGGCACCGCAGGAGGGCGTCGTGGTGGTGCGCGGGTCTCGCCGCTGGCGCGTGCCGTCGTACGAACTGGCGGACATCGTCCAGGAGTTGCGGGAGCGCGACATGCGCTACGGGGCCGCGCGCGACGCCCTGCCGCAGCGCATCGCGCACGCCGTGCTGGTGCAGATGGAGCGGGCCGGCGAGGCCCCGGACGACCGGGTACAGGACGCCGTCGCGCGCAACGCCGCGGTGAAGGCCGTCGTCAAGGCGGTGTGGCCGGCGGTGGATCCGGCCAAGCTGGTGCTGCGGCTGCTGTCGGAGGCGGAGTTCCTCGCCGCGCACGCGGACGGGCTGCTCGACGCGGACGAGCAGAAGGCGGTGCTGTGGGAGAAGCCCGCGCGCAGCACGAAGAGCGCCAGGTGGTCCGCCGCGGACGCCGTCCTCATCGACGAGGCGAGCGATCTGGTCGCGCGCACGCACTCGCTCGGGCACGTCGTCCTCGACGAGGCGCAGGATCTGTCGCCGATGCAGTACCGGGCGGTGGGGCGGCGTGCGACGACCGGTTCCGTGACGGTCCTCGGGGACCTCGCGCAGGGCACCACGCCGTGGGCGACACGGAGTTGGAGCGAGGCGCTGGCCCATCTCGGCAAGCCGGACGCGGTGGTGGAGGAGCTGACGGCCGGGTTCCGCGTGCCGACCGACGTCATCACGTACGCGTCCCGGCTGCTGCCGTTCATCGCGCCCGGGCTCGCGCCGGTGGAGTCCGTGCGGGAGAACCCGGGGGCGTTCGAGGTGCGGGCGGTTTCGGATGTCGCGGAGGTCGTCGCCGCGTGTGTGCGGGCGCTGGAGAACGAGGGGTCGGTCGGGCTCATCGCGGCGGATGCGCGGTGCAGGGGGCTGGGGGCGGCGTTGGAGGCGGCGGGGCTGGCGTTTCTCGCGCCGGGTGAGGAGACGTCGGCCGAGGCGCGGCTGACGCTGGTGCCCGCGTCGCTGGCCAAGGGGCTCGAGTACGACTACGTGGTCCTGGACGAGCCGGCCGCGGTGGTGTCCGGGGAGCCGGATGAGCGGACGGGGTTGCGGCGCCTGTACGTGGCCCTGACCCGGGCGGTCTCCGGCCTCACGGTCACCCATACGGGCCCCTTGCCCGCGCAGCTGTCGCTCTCCGCGTAACCCGGCCGGGGGCGCGGGGAACTGCGCGGCCAGCCACGACGGTGCGGCGCCCGGCGATGGCGGCCAGCCACGATGGTGCCGTGTCCGGCGACGGCGCTCAGCCCCGGGGCTCCGCCCCGGCCCCCGCTCCTCAATCGCCGGAGGGGCTTGGATTTTCGGGGGCGCGGGGAACTGCGCGATCAGCCACGACGGTGCCGTGTCCGGCGATGATCCCTGGCCGGCCCCCTACGCCGCGGCCGCGTCCAGCGCCTCGCGCCACACCCGCACCGCATCCGCACAGACCGGCCCCTCCCAGCCCCCGGGCCGGGACGCCCCGCCGATGTGGAACGCCGAGATCCCGGCCGCCCGCAACCTCGGCACATGCTCAAGACGGAGCCCGCCCCCCACCAGGAGCTGCTGCTCGTACCCGGGCTCCGCGGAGCGCCCCGCCTCCGCGGCCAGGACGTCGAGCCCGGCGTCGACCCCCTCCGGGGACCCCGCCGTGAGGTACGTGTCGAGCCCGGGCAGATCCGCCAGCTGCTTGCGCAACGCATCCCGGTCCGCGGCCCGGTCGATGGCCCGGTGGAACGTCCACCGGCACCCGTCCAGCTCCGCCACGATCCGTTCGACGGCGACGAGATCGGGCGCCCCGTGCGCGTCCAGGAACCCGAGCACGAACTCGTCCGCCCCCGCCACCCGCAGCGCCCGCGCCGCGGCGACCAGCTCCGCGGTGCCGTCGGGGCCGCCCGAGGAGAAGCCGTCGGCGAGGCGCAGCATCACCCGCAGCCGGATGCCGACGGCGGCGCGGATCGCCGCGAACGTCTCCACCGAGGGCGTCAGCCCGTCCGCGGCCATGTCCGTGACCAGCTCCAGACGGTCCGCACCCCCGGCCTGGGCGGCGACCGCGTCCCGGGCGTCGAGGGCGATCACCTCCAGGACTGCACGCTTGCTCATGAGGACGAGGCTCCCGTCGCGATCGACCCGCCCGAAGCACCGACGACAGGTCTAGTCCAATGTCCCGCTCACCCTACGCCGCGGGCACGGGGAACGCAGCCGTCCTGACCTCCCCGGCGTGCCCGGACTCCGGGAGCTTCTTGCCTCAGGTACCCCCAGGGGGTATATATGGATCTACTATCGGGGTACCCGCCCCGGGTATCGATCCGTCCTCAGGAGGCACCATGCCGGCGCAGACCGTCGCCCCACCCGCACAGGTGGAACTCGCCATCGGCGGCATGACGTGCGCGTCGTGCGCCGCCCGGATCGAGAAGAAGCTGAACCGCATGGACGGCGTCGAGGCGACCGTCAACTACGCGACCGAGAAAGCGAAGGTCAGCTACGCCGACGGAGTCCAGGTCGCGGACCTGGTCGCCACCGTGGAGGCCACCGGCTACACGGCGGCGCCGCCCGCGCCCCCGGCGCCCCGGGAGACCGCGGCCACGGCGGACGCCGAGGCCGACGAGCTGCTGCCGTTGCGGCAGCGGCTGACCACCGCCGTCGTGCTGGCCGTCCCGGTGATCGCCATGGCGATGGTGCCGGCCCTGCAGTTCACGTACTGGCAGTGGCTCTCGCTCACCCTGGCCGCGCCCGTCGTCACGTACGCGGCCTGGCCCTTCCACAAGGCGGCCGTCACCAACGCGCGGCACGGCGCCGCGACCATGGACACGCTCATCTCGATCGGCACGTCGGCGGCGTTCCTCTGGTCGCTGTGGGCCCTCTTCTTCGGCATGGCCGGCGAACCCGGCATGACCCACCCCTTCGAACTGACCATCACGCGCAGCGACGGCGCCGGGAACATCTACCTGGAGGCCGCCGCGGGCGTCACCGCCTTCATCCTCGCGGGCCGCTACTTCGAGGCGCGCTCGAAGCGGAAGGCCGGGTCCGCGCTCCGGGCGCTGATGGAGCTGGGGGCCAAGGACGTGACCGTCGTGCGGGCGGACGGCCGCGAGGAGACCGTGCCGGTCGGGGAGCTGGCGGTGGGGGACCGGTTCCTGGTCCGCCCCGGAGAGAAGATCGCCACCGACGGCACTGTCGTCGAGGGTTCGTCCGCGGTGGACGCCGCCCTGCTCACCGGCGAGTCCGTACCGGTCGAGGCCGCGGCCGGCACCGCGGTCACCGGGGCCACGCTGAACGTCGGCGGCCGGCTCGTCGTCGAGGCCACCCGCGTCGGCGCCGACACCCAGCTCGCCCGGATGGCCCGCCTGGTGGAGGACGCGCAGAACGGCAAGGCCGCCGCCCAGCGCCTCGCGGACCGGATCTCCGCCGTCTTCGTGCCGGTCGTCCTCGTGCTCGCCCTCGCCACGCTCGTCTTCTGGCTGGCCACCGGCGCGGGTCCGACCGCCGCGTTCACCGCCGCCGTCGCCGTCCTGATCATCGCCTGCCCGTGCGCTCTGGGCCTCGCCACGCCGACCGCGCTCATGGTCGGCACCGGGCGGGGCGCGCAGCTCGGCATCCTGATCAAGGGACCCGAGGTGCTGGAGAGCACCCGCAAGGTCGACACGATCGTCCTCGACAAGACCGGCACCGTCACCACCGGCCGGATGACGCTGCTCGCCACGCACGTCGCCGAGGGCACCACGGAGGAGGACGTCCTGCGGCTGGCCGGCGCGCTGGAGCACGCCTCCGAACACCCGGTCGCGCGGGCCGTGGCGGCGGGGGCGGCGGCGCGGGTGGGGGCCCTGCCCGGCGTCGCGGAGTTCGCGAACAGCGCGGGACTCGGGGTCCAGGGGGTCGTCGAGGGGCACGCCGTCCTGGTGGGCCGGGAGCAGTTGCTCGCCGAGTGGGAGATCCGGCTGCCGGACGGGCTGGCCCGCGCCAAGGCCGCCGCGGAGGCGGGCGGGCGTACGGCGGTCGCCGTGGCCTGGGACGGGAAGGCCCGCGGTGTCCTGGAGGTCGCCGACGCGGTCAAGGAGACCAGTGCGGAGGCCGTCCGGCGGTTGCGGGGGCTCGGGCTGCGGCCGGTGCTGCTGACCGGGGACCACGAGGCGGTGGCCCGGGCGGTCGCCGCGGAGGTCGGGATCGGGCCCGAGGATGTCATCGCCGGGGTGCTCCCCGAGGAGAAGGTCGGTGTCGTCGAGCGGCTCCAGAAGGAGGGGCGGTCGGTGGCGATGGTCGGTGACGGGGTCAACGACGCGGGGGCGCTGGCGCGGGCCGATCTGGGGCTTGCGATGGGGACGGGGGCCGATGCGGCCATCGAGGCCGGGGACCTGACACTGGTCCGGGGGGATCTGCGGGTCGCTGTCGACGCGGTTCGGCTGGCGCGGCGGACGCTCGGGACGATCCGGGTGAATCTGTTCTGGGCGTTCGGGTACAACGTGGCGGCGTTGCCGCTGGCCGCGGCGGGGTTCTTGAGTCCGATGATCGCGGGCGCGGCGATGGCCTTCTCCTCGGTCTTCGTAGTAGCCAACAGCCTCCGCCTACGAGGTTTCCGCCCCACTTCATGAGCTGCCCCGGGCCGCAGCCGACGGGTGACCCCGCAACCGCATAAGGTGCCTCAGCGTGAGAACCCGTATGCGAAGAGTCACCGGCCCGCTGGCCCTGGTCGCCTCCATCACCGCCCTGCTCACCTTGTGCACCACCCACCCCACCCCGATGGCCGACATCCTGGTCTACCGAGCAGAGGGCACCGCCGCCGCAACGGGCGGCCAGGACCTGTACGGGTTCACGGTCACCGCATGGCACCTGCCCGCCACCTACCCCCCGTTCGCCGCCCTCCTCTTCGTCCCCACCGCCTGGCCCCCACTCCCCGTACTCAAGGCCGTCTTCCTCCTCGGCAACATCGCCCTCACCGGCGCCCTGGTCCACCACGCGTGCCGCCTCGCGGGGCTGCGGCCGGGCCGGGCCGCGCTCTGCCTGCTCACCAGCGGAGCGCTCTGGCTCGAACCCGTCTTCCAGACCGTCCTGTTCGGGCAGATCAACCTCGCCCTGGCCGTCCTGGTCCTCTGGGACCTGAACCGGCCCGACGGCGCCCGCGGCAAGGGCCTCGCGCTCGGCGTCGCGGCGGGGATCAAACTGACCCCGGCCCTCTTCATCGGCCACCTCCTCCTGACCGGCCGGCGCCGGGAAGCGGCGTACGCGGCGGCCGGGGCGGCCGCCACCGTGGCGCTCGGGGCGGCCGTACTGCCGTACGCCAGCGTCGAGTTCTGGACCCGGCGGCTCTACGAGACCGGCCGCGTCGGCAAGGCGTGGATCGTCGACAACCAGTCGTTGCAGGGGCTGATCGCCCGCGCCCTGCACACCGCGGAGCCGGGCGCGCTGTGGGCCGTCCCCGCCGTCCTCACCGCGCTGGCCGGGCTCTACGCCGCCGCGCGCGCCCGGACCCGGGCGCGGGGCGTCACCCTCACGGCGTTCACCGCGCTGCTCGTCTCCCCCATCAGCTGGACCCACCACTGGGTCTGGTGCGTGCCGCTGCTCGCCCTCCTGTGGGCGGACGGACGGCGCCGTACGACCTTCGCAGTGGCGGCGCTGTTCACCGCCCGCACCATGTGGCTGCTGCCCCATCAGGGCGACACCGACCTGCACTTCACCTGGTGGCAGCAGCTCCTGGCGGGCCCGTACCCGCTGCTCGGCCTCGGGCTCGTCCTCGTCGCGCTCGGTCAGCCCTCGGCGAGCAGCTCGTCCGCGTCGACGATCCGGTACGCGTAACCCTGCTCGGCCAGGAAGCGCTGGCGGTGCGCCGCGAAGTCCTGGTCGATGGTGTCGCGGGCGACCACCGAGTAGAACCGGGCCTCATGGCCGTCGGCCTTCGGACGCAGCACCCGGCCGAGGCGCTGGGCCTCCTCCTGGCGCGAGCCGAACGTGCCCGACACCTGGATGGCGACCGTCGCCTCCGGGAGGTCGATGGAGAAGTTCGCGACCTTGGAGACGACCAGCACCGAGATCTCGCCCTGGCGGAACGACTCGAAGAGCTTCTCGCGCACCGCGTTCGTCGTCTCGCCCTTGATGACCGGGGCGTCCAGGTGCTCGCCCAGCTCGTCGAGCTGGTCGATGTACTGGCCGATGACCAGGGTCTGCTCACCGGCGTGCTTGCGCACCAGCGCCTCGGTGACCTTCCGTTTCGTCGCCGTCGTCGCGCAGAACCGGTACTTCTCCTCGGCCTCGGCGGTCGCGTACGCGAGCCGCTCGGCGTCGGTGAGGTTGACCCGGACCTCGACGCAGTCCGCCGGGGCGATGTACCCCTGCGCCTCGATCTCCTTCCACGGCGCGTCGAACCGCTTCGGCCCGATGAGCGAGAACACGTCCGACTCGCGCCCGTCCTCACGCACCAGCGTCGCGGTCAGGCCGAGACGGCGGCGCGCCTGGAGGTCGGCGGTGAACTTGAAGACCGGCGCGGGCAGCAGGTGCACCTCGTCGTAGACCACCAGACCCCAGTCACGGGAGTCGAACAGCTCCAGGTGCGGATAGACGCCCTTCCGCCGCGTCGTCAGCACCTGGTACGTGGCGATGGTGACCGGGCGGATCTCCTTGCGCGTACCGCTGTACTCGCCGATCTCGTCCTCGGTCAGCGAGGTGCGCTTGACCAGCTCGTGCTTCCACTGGCGGGCCGAGACGGTGTTCGTGACGAGGATCAGCGTGGTCGCCTTCGCCTGCGCCATCGCCCCGGCGCCGACCAGCGTCTTGCCCGCGCCGCAGGGCAGCACCACGACCCCGGAGCCGCCGTGCCAGAAGCCCTCCACCGCCTGCTTCTGGTACGGGCGCAGCGCCCAGCCGTCCTCCGCCAGCTCGATCGGGTGCGCCTCGCCGTCCACGTACCCGGCGAGGTCCTCGGCCGGCCAGCCCAGCTTCAGCAGCGTCTGCTTGATCTGGCCGCGCTCGGAGGGGTGCACGGCCACCGAGTCCGCGTCGATCCGGACGCCGACCAGCGGCTGCACCCGCTTGGAGCGCAGGATCTCCTCCAGGACGGGCCGGTCCGTCGTCGTCAGGACCAGGCCGTGCGCCGGATGCTTGGAGAGCGTCAGGCGCCCGTAGCGGTCCATCGTCTCCGCGATGTCGACCAGCAGCGCGTGCGGCACCGGGTACCGGCTGAACTCCACGAGCGCGTCCACGACCTGCTCCGCGTCGTGCCCGGCCGCCCGCGCGTTCCACAGCCCCAGCGGCGTCAGCCGGTAGGTGTGGATGTGCTCCGGGGCCCGCTCCAGCTCGGCGAAGGGGGCGATGGCCCGGCGGCAGTCGTCGGCCCGCTCGTGGTCGATCTCCAGGAGCAGGGTCTTGTCCGACTGGACGATGAGTGGACCGTTCACGCGCGGCACCCTTTCAGCATGGGCCAGGCCTGGCTCGGTGTGGCCAAACGTCCAGTGTGCCGCATGCCGGGCGGCGCGCGGAGTGACGCAGGTCGCCTCCGGTTCCCGCCCCCGCCTCAGGTCGCGTCCGGCTCCAGCTCCGCCACGCCCGTGACCCGGTGCAGCGGATAGGTGCGGACCTCCTCCGCCGTGTGGTCGTACGCCGTCACGAAGCCGCCCTCGACCCGGACCGGGGCGATGACGCGCTGGCTGGCGGCGCCCTCCGCGTTCACGTACCCGATCCACAGGCTGTCGCCGGTCAGCACCGCGGCCTGCATCGTGGCCAGCGTCTCGGCCGCCGCCGTGCGGGGCAGCTCGGCGCCGCCCGGGTGCGCGGGCGCCGCCCTGCGCGGGGCCGTCGCCGCCCGGTCGCCCGCCCTGATCGCCCGGATCGCCGCGTCCAGCAGCGTGCCGTCCGCCGGCGCCGGACCCTCCGGAACCGGCTCGGGCGCCGCGCGCGGCGGCGTGCGGTGCGCGTGGGCGCGGGTGATCAGCACATCGCCCTCGGGGGTCTCCGCGGCGGGCGCGAACCCCATCGAGCGCAGTCCTTCCAGGAGCGTGCCCGGGTCCACCTGCGCCGCCAGGACCGTCGGGGCCAGCCGTCGCAGCCGCAGCGGCACCGCCCGCTTGTCCGCGAGGATCTCGCTCATCACGGCGTCGTCGTCGCAGCGCACGTACGCGGAGGCCGCCCCGATCCGCAGATGCCCGTGGCGCCGGGCCACGTCGTCGATCAGATACGTCAGCGGCTGCGGGACCGGCGTACGGGCGTGCCGGGCGAGGAAGGCGTGCACGTCGGAGGCGGTGCGCCCGGCGTCGAGCGCGCGCCGCACCGACCCCGGCGTGAACCGGTACACCGTCGCGCCGCCCGTCGACTCCACGTCCGCGAGCACGGCCAGCGCCTCCGCCAGCGGACGCACCAGCGGGCCCGGCGCCACCGCCGTCAGGTCCGCCTGGAGCAGCACGTGGTCGAGCGGCTCGGGCAGCAGCGGGGCGATCAGCTCCTGCGCCCGCGCCGTCGCCGCCGCCCGCACGTCCGGGGCCGCCCCCTCCTCCCCCTCGCCCTCGCCGAGCAGCGCCCGGCCGTGCGCCGACAGCGCCCCGCGGCCCGTCACCCCGAGGAACTCCGCCTCCGACAGCGTCCATTCGGCCAGCCGCGTCCGCAGCTCCCGGGCGGCGGGAGAGGGCCGCTCCCAGGTCAGCCGGTCCACGACCGACTCCGGCTCGGGCGCCGTGCCCTCGGGCAGCTCCGCGAGGAGCGCGAGGACCCGGCGGCGGACCTCCGGCGCCGCCGAACGGTCCAGGTGCGGACCGAGCGCCGACAGCGTGCGGTCCTTGCCGTCCCGGCCGCCCACCAGGCCCGCCGTACGCGTCGCCACCAGCCAGGCCGCCGCGAGCCGCGACCACCGCTCGGCCGGCGGCCGCTCCAGCCACGCGTCGTACGCGGGCGTCGCCGCGTACCGCTCGTCGGCCTCACCGTCCGCCGCCACCAGCCCCGCCGCGTAGGCCAGTTCGACCCAGAACGCCGCCTGCGCCTCCGTGCCGCCCAGCGCCGACGCCGTGCGCTTGAGGTCCCGCACGCTCAGACCGCCCGCGCGCAGCACCGTGGGGCCGCCCTCGTCCCAGTCCTTCAGCAGCTCCTCGACCGTGGCCAGCGCCGTGTACGCCTGCGCCGCCGCCGTCGCGTCCACCACCTGCGGGCGGTGCGCCGCCTTCTCCCGCACCGCGGGCGCCACCGGCTCCAGCTCCCGGTGGGCCCGGCCGCCGCGCAGGTGCAGCGCCGCCTCCCGGGGCAGCACGACCGTGCCCGGCGCCGTCGGCAGCAGCAGGCCCCGGTCCAGCAGCCAGCGCAAGTGCGCGGCCGGCTGCGCGGTCACCTGCCCGTAGGGCGGCCCCCACACCAGCCGGTTCAGTACGTCGATGGACTGCGGCGGCGCCTCGTCCAGCAGCGCCGACATCCGGGCCGGGTCGGTGAACAGCCCCGTCAGCGCCGCCACCGCCGACACCCCGTCGTGCGTCGACGGCAGCCCCGCCGCCGCGACGATCTCCTGGACGCGGGTCGGCGAGAGCCCCGCCGTGGCCTCGGCGACCGTGGGGCCGAGCCCCGTGGGGGAGGGGTGCTGCGGGGCCGGGGCGAGCAGTTCGCGGGCCGTGCGCACCAGGCGGAGCTGGTCATCGGCGCCCCACACCAGGGCCTGTTCCCGCAGGGTCGCCACCGCGCCCGGCAGCGCCGCCTCCGTGTCCTCACCGGGCAACAGCCCGAGCAGCGTCCCGTACGCCGCGGGCTCCGGCGCTACCGCGAGCGCCTGCGCCACCTGCTGTGTGAACCGGTCCAGGCGGTCCAGGGCCCGCACCACCGAGGCGCGGGTCCCGGCCCGGGTGGCCAGCTGCGTCAGGTCGTTCGGAACCGGGCCGAGCAGGTCCGGACGGGCGCGCAGCAGCCGGGCCAGGGAGGCGTCGTCCCTGGCACGCAGGGCCTCCGCCAGGGAGCGCGGGGCCGTGGGCGCCGCCGGGTTCTGCTCGTTGAGGCTCATCTGACCCACGGTAGCGGCCCCACCCGCCGCACCCCACGTCCCGCGCTGCGCGACGCCCTGACGGCAGCTCCAGCCCCGTCGGCCAAAATCCAGCCCCTCCGGCGATTGAGGAGCGGGGTTCCGGGGCGGAGCCCCGTGACCCGCGCCCCGACCCCCGGGCCGGCCCCACCCCCGGAGGGCAAAGTCCCCCGTCCGCGATACCGTCGACCCAACAACGGCCGCACCCCGGAGGGGACTTCGTGGGGATCGAGAGTGACCAGCTCGTCTTCGACTACCTGAGCCGGGTGGGCGACCTGGCCCAGCAGCGGCAACTGCCGTCCGCCACCCGGATGCGCCTGGTGACGGAGTTGCGCGGCCAGATCGACCGGCACCGCGCCCAGGCCACCGTCGACAGCCCCGCCGCGGTCCGCCGCATCCTCGACCGCCTCGGCACCCCGGACCGGATAGTCAGCGGAGCCCAGGGCGGCGCCGCCACCCCCGACCCGGCGGCCCCCCTCACCCGCCCGGTCCCCGAACAACGCACCCCCAAGAGCGCGGCCCGACGCCGCATCGTGCCCCGCCCCCGCCGCACCCCCGCCCCGGACCCCGTACAGGACGCGCCCTCCCCGCCGCACCTCGCGGGCACCGATGAACTCGGCACCGCCGACGGCGACACCGACTGGTGGCGGCTCGGAGCCGGGGGCGGCGGGCCGCTCGCGGAGACGGACAGCGTGCCCGGCTTCACCGGCGGCGTGGAGATCCCGGACATCCTCAAACCCCCGCGCGGCGAGGGCGCCCGGCCGGACCTGCGCAAAACCCCGGACCCGTCGGCCGCAGCCGCCGCGGCCACCGCCCCGGCCGACGGCGAGGCCGCAGCGCCGGCACCGCCCGCGGTGCGCGGCGCCCGCCGCCTGCTCCCCCGCCGCGTCCCGCGCGTCGCGCCCGCCGGGGGCTTCACCAACCCCCTGCTGCTGCTCGCCGCCGCCGCGCTCGTCGCCGGCGCCGCGCTCGGCAACATCCTCGCGCTGGTGATCGGCTGGGCCGTCGTCTACCTCTCCCGGCGGCTGACCCTCGGGCAGAAGAAACTGGCCGTCTTCGGCGTGCCCGGGCTCGCCGTGGCGGGCGGCGTCGTCTGGCTCTGGGGACGCGGCGCCGGCAAGTGGGGCGCGCCGATCCGCGACGGGCAGATGAGCGGCGCGTTCGGGGAGACCTGGCCCTGGGTGCTGCGGTGTGCCGCGGTCGGCTCCGCGCTGTACCTGGTGTGGCGCTCGCAGCGCGGCCGGGGCTGAACGCGGACCGTCTCCGTGCGGCCGGGCACAATGGGGCCATGGCCGCCCACATAGACCCCGCCGCCCCCACCGGACCCGTCGTCGGCTTCGACCTCGACATGACGCTGATCGACTCGCGGCCCGGGATCCGGGCGACCTGGGTGGCCCTGTCCGAGCGGACCGGCACCTACGTCGACGCCGACCTGGCCGTCACCCGGCTCGGCCCGCCCCTCGTCGACGAACTCGCGCAGTGGTTCGAGGCGGAGCGGGTCCCGGCGATGGCCGACCTCTACCGTGAGATGTATCCCGCCTACGCCATCGAGCCGACGCTCTGCCTGCCGGGCGTCCACGAGGCGATGGACGCCGTGCACGCCGCGGGCGGCCGCACGATGGTCGTCACCGCCAAGTACGAGCCGAACGCCAAGCTGCACCTGGCCCACCTCGGCATCGACGCGGACATCGTCGCCGGCGACCTGTGGGCCGAGGGCAAGGCGGAGGCCCTGCGCGAGCACGGCGCGAGCGTCTTCGTCGGCGACCACGTCGGCGACGTACGCGGAGCGCGCGCGGCCGGGGCGTACGCCGTCTCCCTCACCACCGGCCCGTGCGACGCCGCGGAGCTGCGGGCCGCGGGCGCCGACGTGGTCCTCGCGGACCTGACCGCGTTCCCGGCCTGGCTGCGCGGCCACCTCCAGGGCTGACCCGCCCCCGGCGGCTACGTGGAGCGGGCCGCCCGGCGCTGCGCCGAGATCCCGCGCAGCACACCGGCCGCGGCCAGCAGGAAACCGACGCCCATGAGCATGCAGACGCCGTAGGCGACGGGCGGGAAGGGGTCGGTGCCGAGGAAGAGCGGGGCCACCGTGACGAGGGTGGCGACCGCCCCCACGACGAAGACGATGCCGCCCGCTCGCACGAGGCCGTCACCGGGCCCCGCCTCGGCCGACCGGGAATTGACTTGGGTTTTGTCGCGCACCCCGTAAGGGTAGTTCCCAGCCCGACGAACCAAACCGGCGCCGTCTTGTCACCGGCCCCCGGGCCCCTAGTCTTGGTGCCGGCGGGTCGTGCCACGACCCGCTCCCTTGCTGTCCAGAGCCCCATCCACCGCGTTTTCTTTCCAGTACGAGGACGAGGACTTCACGTGCCCACCGGCAAAGTCAAGTGGTTCAACAATGAGAAGGGCTTCGGCTTTCTCTCCCGCGACGACGGCGGCGACGTCTTCGTGCACTCCTCCGTACTGCCCGACGGTGTCGACGCCCTCAAGCCCGGCCAGCGCGTCGAGTTCGGGGTCGTCGCCGGGCAGCGTGGTGACCAGGCGCTCTCCGTCACGATCCTCGACCCGACGCCGTCCGTCGCCGCGGCCCAGCGCCGCAAGCCGGACGAACTGGCCTCCATCGTCCAGGACCTGACGACGGTGCTGGAGAACATCACGCCGTTGCTGGAGCGCGGCCGCTACCCCGACAAGGCCGCCGGCGCGAAGATCGCGGGGCTGCTGCGGGCGGTCGCGGACCAGCTCGACGTCTGAGCGGGGAGGGTCAGGGGAACGCGAGCGCGTCCGGGGCGAGCGCCGGGACCAGGCCCTCGGCCGCGGCCCGCGTCAGCAGGCCGCGGATCGCCGCGTACCCGTCCTCGCCGAGGTCGGCCGTGAACTCGTTGACGTACAGGCCGATGTGCTGGTCCGCGACGGCCGGGTCCATCTCCTGGGCGTGCGCCATCACGTACGGACGGGAGACCTCGGTGTCGTCCCAGGCCATCCGGACCGAGGTACGGACGGCGTCCGCGTACGAGCGGAGCTTGTCGGCGCCCAGCTCGCGCCGGGCGATGATCGCGCCGAGCGGGATCGGCAGGCCGGTCGTGGCCTCCCAGTGCTCGCCCATGTCGGCGAGCTTGTGCAGGCCGTAGTTCTGGTACGTGAAGCGGGCCTCGTGGATGACGAGCCCCGCGTCGATCTTCCCGTCGCGGACCGCGGGCATGATCTCGTGGAACGGCATGACGACGATCTCGCCGACCCGGCCGCCGGCCACGGTGTCCGCCGCCCACAGCCGGAAGAGCAGGTAGGCGGTGGAGGTCTCGCTCGGTACGGCCACCCGCTTGCCGGAGAGGTCGACGTCCGGCTCGCGGGTGAGGACCAGCGGGCCGCAGCCCCGGCCGAGCGCGCCGCCGCACGGCAGCAGCGCGTAGTCGTCGAGGACGTAGGGCAGGACCGCGTAACTGACCTTCAGGACGTCGTAGGCGGGGTCGCGGCGCTCCGCGACCCCGTTGGTGATGTCGATGTCGGCGAAGGTCACGTCGAGCCCCGGGGCGCCGGGGACGCGGCCGTGGGCCCAGGCGTCGAAGACGAAGGTGTCGTTCGGGCAGGGCGAGAAGGCGATGCGCACCGGCTCGGTGGCGCGGGCGGGGTCCGTGGTGTCCGTCATGTGTTCTTCCAACTCTCCAGTACGGGCGCCGTCTTCCCGAACGCGTCGGTGAGCGCGGCGAGCGCGTCACCGATGCGCCAGGCGGCGCGGTCGCGGGGCCCGACGGCGTTGGAGACGGCGCGTATCTCGGCCACCGGTACGCCGTGCGCGGCGGCGGCCTCGGCGACGCCGAAGCCCTCCATCGCCTCGGCGACGGCGCCGGGGTGGCGCTGGGCGAGGAGCGCGGCGCGGTCGGCGGTGCCGGTCACCGTGGAGACGGTGAGGACGGTGCCGACGAGGGCGGCGGGGGCGGCCGCGGCGAGGTCTCGTACGAGGGACGCCGGCGGACGGTGGGTGACGGTCCCGAAACCGAGTCCGGTGACCGGGACGAACCCGTCGGGGGTCTCGGCGCCGAGGTCGGCGACGGTGATCGCGTCGGCGATCAGGACCGTGCCCGGCGGGGCGGCGAAGCCGCCGCCGATGCCGGCCGAGACGACCAGCGTGTACGGGCGGCCGGTCAGTGCGGCCCGGGTGAGGGCGGTGGCGGTGCCCGCGGCGGCGGCCGCGGGGCCGACCCCGACGGCGCTCACGTCGAGCGCCGGGTGGCCGCGCAGCGCGCGCGCCACCGCGTCCCGTTCGGCCGGGACGGCGGTGGCGACCAGTACGCGGGGCGCGGTGTCCGTCAGGAGTCCTTCTTCAGCTTGAACGACCACAGGCCGTACGCCTTGGAGTCCTGGCCCTCCAGGATCGTCACGGTGGTGGAGCCGCCGGTGGCGCCGTACTGCTGGTTGAAGAAGACGCTGCCGGGGACCGTGCGGTACGTCTTCTTGCTGGCGTCGGTGAGCGGCTGACCGTTCATCAGGATCGTCCAGCCCTTGTCCGCGATCTCCGGGTCGACGCCGAAGCGGACCGTCTCGTCGGGGTCCACCTTGATGGACTTGGCCTTCTTGTCCTTCAGGCAGCCCTCCAGGGACGAGGCGGCGAGCGCCTTGCCGTCCTTGTGGCAGGAGGCCTCGGAGTTCACCGTGTCCCGGCCCACCGTGACGGTGGCCAGCGGGGTCGGCTTGTTGCAGGCGGTCAGGACGAGCAGTCCGGCGCCGAGGGCACCGACGGCGGCCATGGTGCGCCTGTGGCGCACTCCGAAACGCTGGGAGGTCATGCCCGCAGGTTATCTGGCTCCGCCGGGGGGCCGGGGGGTGGGTCGCCCCCCGCGCGGCGTGGCGCCGGGCGCGCCCCGACGGGCCGTCGTCCGGCTGCCCGGTCGGCGGGGCTTCTCGCGCAGTTCCCCGCGCCCCTGAAGGCGCACTGTGTGCGCCCCCGTTGTCGTCTGCGACCAGCCACGGCGGCAGGGGCTAGGTCACTCGGGTCCGGGCGGGGCCTGCGTGGCGGGCGGTCGAGAGGAGGCCGCGGGCCGTGGTGGTCCAGCCCAGGGCCACGATCGCGGCCGCCACGGAAAGCCCGAGCACCCCGTTCAACGGCAGCGCGATCCCGATCGCACCCCCCACCACCCACGCCATCTGCAACAACGTCTCGGACCGGGCGAACGCGGAGGTCCGCACCGCCTCGGGCACATCCCGCTGGATCATCGCGTCGAGCGAGAGCTTCGCCAGCGCCTGGGCGAACCCGGCGACCGCCGCCAGGCACGCCGTCATGAACGCCCCGAAGAACACGGCGGAGACGACCGCCGCGCCGAGCACCACCCCCACCACCGTCACCACGATGATCTCGGGCGCCCGGGAGCGCAGCCACGCCCCGACGGCCGTCCCCAACGCGTTCCCCGCCCCGGCCGACACGCCGACCAGGCCGAGCGAGACGGCGGCGCTCTGCCCGGTCAGCGGATGCTCGCGCAACAGGAACGCCAGGAAGAAGATGAGGAACCCGGAGAGGCAGCGCAGCGCGGCGTTGGCGGCGAGGGCGTGGGTCACGGCCGTGCCCACGGTCCGCAGTCCGGGCTTGCGCTGCCGCTTCACCGGGCCGTGCAGATGCGCCTCGTCCGCCGCGAGCAGCGCCCTGCTCTCGCCCTTCGCCGAGTCGACCCCGGACGGCAGCGAGAACGACAGGAGCATCCCCGCCACGAAGAGCACGAACGCGCCGTAGAGCGGCCAGCGCGGCCCGATCATCTGCAGCCCCGCCCCGACGGGCGCCGCGACGCCGGTGGCGAGCAGCCCGCCGAGCGTGACCCGCGAATTGGCCTTGACCAGGGAGAACCGTGGTGGGAGCAGCCGGGGTACGACCGCCGAGCGGACGACCCCGTAGGCCTTGGAGGAGACGAGGACGCCGAGCGCGGCCGGGTACAGCTCGATGCCGCCACTCACCACCGCCCCCGACAGGACCAGCGCCAGCAGGGCCCGCGCCAGCATCGCGCCGGCCATCGCGGCCCGCCGCCCGTGCGGCAGCCGGTCCAGGAGCGGCCCGATGACCGGGGCCAGGAGGGTGAAGGGCGCCATGGTGATGGCGAGGTACAGGGCGACCCGACCGCGCGCCTCGTCCGTGGGCACCGAGAAGAAGACCGTCGAGGCGAGCGCCACGGTGATCATGACGTCGCCCGCGCCGTTCACCGCGTGGAGTTCGATGAGTTTTCCGAGGCCCGACTCGCCCGCGCCGTGCGCGTGTGTCGCTTTCCTGATCCCGCGGGCCGTGCCGGTGAACGGCAGGTGCAGGGCGCGCCCGACCGAGCGGACGGCCCCGCGTACCGGGCCCGAACCGCTTCGCGCGTACGCCGACCGTGCGGTTGCCACCCAGTCATAGTGCCCCCTGAACGCGCCTACTAGTGCCGTTATGTGTGCGCGGGTCGGCTTTCGCGTGGGGTGCCGTGCGTACGTCGGTGTGGGCGCCGGGCGCGGGAGGAGGTAGCGTGCGTAGCGCGCCCGCGGCGGTTGTCATCGGCCGCGCGCCTCTCGGCCATCCCGCAGAATGGATGACGTAGGTGCGCCCGGAACGTCGGGTGCGGACGTCGACGCGGCCCTCCGGTCCGCTCCGTCCGCGCCCCCGCACACAGGATGGCGCACTCGAGAGACGGCGTAGGAGAGAAGCGATACCTGTGAGCGCAGCGACAACGCGAAGCCGCACCCCTGACCGTCTGTGCGCCGAGGCGGTCGACATCGCCCGGACAGCGGCCGAGGAGGCCGCCGCGCCCGGGGTGGTCGGCGAGCACGTCGGCATGGTCGTCGAGGGCGACCGGGTCGTCACGCACCTCTTCGAGTGCAAGGAGTTCGGCTACCGCGGCTGGCGCTGGGCCGTCACCGTGGCCCGGGCCTCGCGCGCCAAGTACGTCACGCTCGACGAGACGGTGCTGCTGCCCGGGCCCGACTCCCTCCTCGCCCCCGAATGGGTGCCCTGGAGCGAGCGGCTGCGCCCCGGCGACATGGGCCCCGGCGATCTGCTGCCCACCGAGGCGGACGATCTGCGCCTGGAGCCCGGCTACACCGGCGAGGACGGCCCGCCGCCGAACTCGCTGCTCTCCGAGCAGATGGCCGAGCTGGTCGAGGCGGAGGACGCCGAGGTCACGGCCGGGCCCGTCGCCGAGCTGCCCGTGCTGCCCGCCCGCGGTTCCATCGCGGCGGTCGCGGAGGAGCTGGGCATGCGGCGGGCGCGGGTGCTCTCCCGGTACGGGCTGCACATCGCGGCCGACCGCTGGGAGGAGTCCTACGGCGCGAAGACCCCGATGGCCCAGGCCGCGCCCGCGACCTGTGTCTCCTGTGGTTTCCTCCAGCCGGTCGGGGGCTCGCTCGGACAGGCGTTCGGTGTCTGCGCCAATGAGTTCTCGCCCGCGGACGGGCGCGTCGTGTCGCTGTCTTACGGGTGTGGGGGGCACTCGGAGGCGGCGGTCATGCCGGTGGCTCCGCGGCCTGCTCCGCCGGTGATCGATGAGATGCGGGTGGATGCGATGCCGTTGCGGGCCGATGCGGGTGGGTCTGTGGAAGTGGTGGCCGATGCGGCCGGGGTGGATGATCTGGGGCACTCCTAGCGCTTCCCGTCGCCGGGGGACCGGTCCGTGGTGCGGCTGGGTGGTTCCCCGCGGCCCGGTGGGGGCTGGTCGCGCAGTTCCCCGCGCCCCTGGGTTGTGTTTTGGCTGACCCGCCGTCGTGGTTGCTCGCGCCGTTCCCCGCGCCCCCTGAGATGCGCACTGCGTGCGCCATCTCATGGGGCGCCCCTTCAGGGGCGCGGGGAACTGCGCGACGAGCCCCCACCGGCCGGTAGACGAACGACTGCCCTGTAGGGGCGCGGGGAACTGCGCGACCAGCCACGACGAGAGTCGCGGCCGGGTGGGCCGGGGCCGTGGCAGGCGCTCGGCCGCGATAGCGTGCGGGCCCACCGATGACAGCCCCCCGAAGGAGACACCCGTGAGCGTGAGCACCAGCGCCCCGGAGGGCATGGACCCCTTCGGCACCGCCCGACTGCGCCGCGGGGTGCTGGACGCCTGGACCGGCAGCGCCGCCCGGTTCCGCGAGGACGCCAACGCCGAGGAGGACCTCGCGCTCGGCGGCTACCGCGACCGCCTCGTCGTGGAGCTGGCGCAGAACGCCGCCGACGCCGCCGCCCGCGCGGGCACGCCGGGCCGCCTCGCGCTGACCCTGCGCGACGGAGTCCTCGCCGCGGCGAACACGGGCGCGCCGCTGGACGCCACCGGAGTCGAATCGCTCTCCACCCTGCGGGCCTCCGCCAAGCGGGGGGACGCGGGGACGGCCGTGGGCCGGTTCGGGGTCGGGTTCGCCGCCGTGCTCGCCGTCACCGACGAGCCGGCCGTCGTCGGGCGGACCGGCGGGGTGCGCTGGTCGCTGGGCGAGGCCCGCCACGCCGCCGCCGACGTGGCCCGGCACAGCCCGGCCCTCGGCGACGAGCTGCGCCGCCGCGACGGCCACGTACCACTGCTGCGGCTGCCGTTCGCGGCGCAGGGGCAGGCCCCGGACGGGTACGACACCGTCGTCATCCTGCCGCTGCGCGACCAGGCCGCCGAGGCGCTCGCCGCCCGGCTCCTCGCGGACGTCGACGACACGCTGCTGCTCGCCCTGCCGGGCCTCACGGAGGTCACGCTCACCACGGACGCCGGGACACGGGTGCTGCGCCGCGCCGCCGCGGACGCGTACACGGTGATCACGGACGACGCCCGGGAGCCGGCCGAGCAGCGCTGGCGCACCGTCACCCGCTCCGGCGCCCTCGACCCGGCCCTGCTGTCCGACCGGCCCGTGGAGGAGCGGCTGCGCCCCCACTGGTCCCTCACCTGGGCCGTGCCCGTCGACGCGGCGGGCGCACCGCAGCCGCCGCGCAGCGCCCCCGTGCTGCACGCGCCCACGCCGAGCGACGAGGCGCTCGGGGTGCCCGCGCTGCTGATCGGATCGTTCCCGCTGGACACCGCGCGGCGGCACGTCGCGCCGGGCCCGCTCACCGACCACCTCGTACAGCGCGCCGCCGACGCCTACGCCGAGCTGCTCGGCGACTGGCGGCCCGTCGGGCCCGGCATCCTGGACCTGGTGCCCGGCCCGCTCGGCAAGAGCGAGCTGGACGGGGCGGTGCGGGCCGCCGTCCTGGAGCGGCTGCCGCGCACCGCCTTCCTGCCGCCCGCGCTCGCCCCCGCCCCGGACGACGACGAGCGGCCGCCCGCCCTGCGGCCGCGGGACGCCGAGGTCGTGGAGGGCGCCGGGACCGACACCGTGCGCGTCCTCGCCGAGGTGCTGCCCAGCCTGCTGCCCGCCGGGCTCGAACGCCGGGCCGAGCTGCGCACGGTCGGCGTCGCCCGCCTCCCGCTGACCGAGGCGATCGACCGGCTGGCCGGCCTGGAGAAGGACCCGGGCTGGTGGCGGCGGCTCTACGACTCGCTGGCCGGCGTCGACCCCGACCGGCTCACCGGGCTGCCCGTGCCGCTGGCCGGCGGCCGGACCGTCATCGGGCCGCGCCAGGTGCTGCTGCCCGCCGGCGAGGCGTCCGCGGTGCCCGGTGACGCGCTGGCCCGGCTCGGCCTCAAGGTCGCCCACCCGGACGCCGCCCATCCGCTCCTGGAGAAGCTGGGCGCGCTGCCCGCCACGCCCCGCGCCGTCCTGCTGACACCGCAGCTGCGGGCGGCCGTCGCCGCGTCCCTGGACGACGAGCCCGCCTGGGACGACGAGGGCACGCTGAGCGTCGACGAGCTGGCCGAGGTCGTCCTGACCCTGGTGCGCGACGCCCACCTCGACGTCGGCGACGAGCCGTGGCTGGGCGCCCTCGCCCTCCCCGACGAGCACGGCGAACTCGCCCCCGCCGCCGAGCTGGCGCTCCCCGGCAGCCCCATCGCCGCCGTCCTGCGCGAGGGCGAGGTGCCCTACGTCGACGAGGAGCTGGCCGGGCGGTGGGGCGAGCAGCCGCTCGCCGCCTGCGGGGTGCTCGCCACCTTCGCGCTGGTGCGCACCACCGACGTCGTCCTGGACCCCGACGAACTCGACCCGCGCTACCCCGACAGTTCCGACTTCCCCGAACCCGACGACCCGGGGCTGCTCGACGCCGTCGACGTGTGGTGCGAGGACGTCCTGGACCGGCTGCCCGACACCCCGGTGCCGCCGGTCGCCACCGAGCTGACCGCCGTACGCGACCTGGACCTGGTCGACGAGGACCGCTGGCCGCAGGCGCTCGCCCTGCTGGCGCGGCCGCCGCTGCGCGACGCCCTCACCCAGCCCGTCCGGGTCCTGCTGCCCGACGGCACCCACGAACTCGTCCGCCCGTACACGGCGTGGTGGCTGCGCGGCCATCCGGTCCTGGACGGCCGGCGCCCGGCCGGACTGCGCGCCGAGGGCTCCGACCCGCTCCTCGTCGGGCTCTACGAGGCCGCCGACGCGAGCGGTTTCGGCGACGAGCAGGTGCTGCGCACTCTGGGCGTGCGCACCTCCGTGGCCGCGCTGCTCGACGAGCCGGGCGGCGCCGCCGAACTCCTGGACCGCCTCGCCGACCCGGACCGCCCGGTGACCGCGGCCCAGCTGCACGCCCTCTACGGCCTGCTCGCCGGGCTCGACCCGGAGAAGGTCACGCTCCCAGACGAGCTGCGCGCCGTGCGCGACGGTGAGGTGATCGTCGTGGACGCCGCGGACGCCCTGGTCGCCGACGCCCCCGACCTGCTCCCGCTCGCCACCGGGCGCCCGCTCCTCCCGGTCGCGCCGGACGGCGCCGCGCGGCTGGCCGAGCTGTTGCAGGTGAACCTGCTGAGCACGGCGGTCGATGCCGGGGTGACGGGGGAGGGGACCGAGCACCCGGTGCCCGGCGCGGTGCGCGCCCTCCTGGGGCCCGCGGCCCCGGCCTCGTACGTCGAGTACGAGGAGCTGTACGTCGCCGGGACCGAGGCCGACTGGCGGCGCACCCCCGACGGGACGGTGCACGCCGCCACCCTGGAGGGCGTCGCCGCGGGGCTGGCCTGGGCGGCGGGGCAGTGGCCGCGCCGGTTCGAGGTGGCCGCGCTGCTGGAGGACCCCTCCCGCACGGCGGAGCTGGCCCGGGACCGCTGGTTCGACTGACCGCGGCCACCGCGGCCCTGGAACGCAGGCGCTAGTCGGGGAAGCGGCGGCCGACCCACTTCCACAGGAGTTCCAGGACGACCGCCGCCACCGCCGCGACGCCCACCGCCGTCCACGGCATGGCCGTGCCGACCAGCTTCAGGGCGAAGAAGTCCTGGAGCCACGGCACGGCCAGGACCAGCAGGAACGCGAGGCCCATCGCCGCCACCAGAGCCACCCGCCACCACGTGTACGGGCGGGCGACGATGGCAAGCACCCACATCGAGATCAAGAACAGCGTCAGCGTCGCCGAACTGGTCTCCGCGTCCAGCGCGCCCGCGCCCGCGTAGACGTGCCGGGCGATCATGTACATCGCGAAGGTGGCGATCCCGGCGACGGCGCCGCCCGGGACCGCGTACCGCATCACCCGCTTCACGAAGTGCGGTTTCGCGCGCTCCTTGTTCGGCGCCAGCGCCAGGAAGAACGCGGGGACGCCGATCGTCAGGGTGGACAGCAGCGTCAGGTGCCGCGGCAGGAACGGGTACTCGACCTGGCAGCAGACGACAAGGAGCGCCAGGATCACCGAGTAGACCGTCTTGACCAGGAACAGGGTCGCCACGCGCGTGATGTTGCCGATGACGCGCCGGCCCTCCGCGACGACGGAGGGCAGCGTCGCGAAGCTGTTGTTCAGCAGCACGATCTGGGCGACCGCGCGCGTGGCCTCCGAGCCCGAGCCCATGCTGACGCCGATGTCGGCGTCCTTGAGCGCGAGCACGTCGTTCACGCCGTCGCCCGTCATCGCCACGGTGTGCCCGTGGGACTGGAGCGCGCCCACCATGTCCCGCTTCTGCTGCGGGGTGACCCGGCCGAAGACGGCGCCCGCGTCGAGCGCGTCGGCCATCTCCGAGCGGTCCGTGGGCAGCGCGCGGGCGTCGACGGTGTGCTCGGCGCCGGGGAGGCCGAGCTTGGCGGCGACCGCGCCGACGGAGACGGCGTTGTCACCGGAGACGACTTTGGCGCGGACGTCCTGCTCGGCGAAGTAGCGCAGCGTGTCGGCGGCATCGGGGCGCAGCCGCTGCTCCAGGACGACGAGCGCGGCCGGTTCGGCGCCCTGGGCCGCCTGCGGGTCCTCCAGGCCGGTGGCGGCGCGGGCCAGCAGCAGCACGCGCAGGCCCCGCTCGTTGAGCTCCTCGATCCCGCCGAGCGCCGGGTCCCCGTCGGGCAGCAGCACGTCGGGCGCCCCGAGCAGCCAGGCGCTCTCGCTCCCGTCGCTCTCGCGGAAGGCGGCGCCGCTGTACTTGCGGGCCGAGGAGAACGGCAGCGCCTGCGTGCACCGCCACCCCGCGGGCTGCGGGTGGGCGTCGATGACGGCCTGGAGCGAGGCGTTGGGCCGCGGGTCGGAGGCGCCGAGCGCGCCGAGGACGTCGCGGACGCGGCTCTCGCCGGCGCCGCCGAGCGGGCGCACCTCGGCGACGTCCATGCCGCCCTCGGTGAGCGTGCCCGTCTTGTCGAGGCAGACGGTGTCGACGCGGGCCAGCCCCTCGATGGCGGGCAGCTCCTGCACCAGGCACTGCTGGCGGCCGAGGCGGATGACGCCGATCGCGAAGGCGACGGAGGTGAGCAGGACGAGCCCCTCGGGGACCATCGGCACGATGCCGCCGACGGTGCGGGCGACGGAGTCCTTGAACCCGTGCTCCTTGACCACGAGCTGGCTGATGACCAGGCCGATCGCGGTCGGGATCATCATCCACTGCACGTACTTGAGGATGGTGGAGATGCCGCTGCGCAGCTCGGAGTGGACGAGCGTGAACCGGCTGGCCTCCTCGGCGAGCTGCGCCGCGTACGCCTCCCGGCCCACCTTGGTCGCGGTGAACGCGCCGCCGCCCGCGACCACGAAGGAGCCGGACATCACGGGGTCGCCGGGCCGCTTGACGACCGGGTCGGCCTCGCCGGTCAGCAGCGACTCGTCGATCTCCAGGCCGTCGGCCTCGGCGCAGGTGCCGTCCACGACGATCTTGTCGCCGGGGCCGGTCTCGATCAGGTCGCCCAGGACGATCTCGGCGGTGGCGACCTGGACGGCGGCCCCGTCGCGCCGCACGGTGGGCCGCGCCTCCCCGATGACGGCGAGGGAGTCCAGGGTCTGCTTGGCGCGCCACTCCTGGATGATGCCGATGGCGGTGTTGGCGAGGATCACGAAACCGAAGAGGCTGTCCTGGATCGGCGCCACGCAGAGCATGATCAGCCAGAGCACGCCGATGATGGCGTTGAAGCGGGTGAAGACGTTCGCGCGGACGATCTCCGGCAGGGAGCGCGAGCTGCGCACCGGTACGTCGTTGACCTCGCCGCGGGCGACCCGCTCGGCGACCTCGGCGCCGGTCAGCCCCTTCGCTCGGTCCGGCCGGGCTTCCGGGTGCCCCGGGTCGAGGCCGGTGCCCACGTCGCTGTGCGTCATGGATTCGACAGTACGGGCGATATGGGGGGTTCACCCGCTGGCCGGGTGAGAGATCCGACCTGCGGAGGACCCGGGTCCTCCAGCGGGCGTACGTGCCCGACGGCTCCCTCAGGAGGTCTGCCGGGAAGCCGCCGCCCGCTTGATCGCCGCGTCACGCTTGCGGACGTACCAGATGCCGATGAGCCCGAGCCCGGCCCCGGCCAGGCACGTCCACACCCACCAGCTCTGCCCGCGGTCGTCGAACCAGCCGTAGAACGGCAGCTGGACGAGGAAGAGGACGAACCAGAGGATCGTGCCGCCCGTGATGGTGGCGACCACGGGGCCCTCCAGGGGTTCCGGTGCCTCGTGCTGCGGGGTCCACTTCGCCATGCGCACAGTTTACGAGGGTCCCGGCGGCGGGCCGCCCCAACCCCGCTTCGCCCGGGCGCCCCAAGGGTCTACGCGCGGAGATAGCGATTTCGACCTCATATGTTCATACTGAAACGGCCTGAGTCTGGCCACTTCTGTTCGTACGAAATGCCAACGGAACATCGGGGAAACCGGTTGGTGACCGTGCGAAGGTCAGACTCGTTCCCGTTTCCCGTTTCCCGTTTCCGTTTCCCGCCCCGCCGTCGCGCGCCCTTCCGAACACCGCTGAGGTCACCCATGTCCACTTCGGCCACCGCCCCGGTCGATGCCCACGAACAGCCGCCGTCGGCACCGAAGAACGGTTTCGACCGGTACTTCAAGATCTCCGAGCGCGGCTCGACGGTCGGCCGGGAGATCCGTGGCGGCCTCGCCACGTTCTTCGCGATGGCCTACATCATCGTGCTGAACCCGATCATCCTCGGCAGCGCGAAGGACATGTACGGCCACCAGCTCGACAACGGCCAGCTGGTCACCGCGACCGCGCTGACCGCCGCGTTCACCACGCTGCTCATGGGCGTCATCGGCAACGTGCCGATCGCGCTCGCCGCCGGGCTCGGCGTCAACACCGTCGTCGCACTCCAGCTCGCGCCCCGCATGTCCTGGCCGGACGCGATGGGCATGGTCGTCCTCGCCGGCTTCGTGGTGATGCTGCTCGTCGCCACCGGGCTGCGCGAGCGCGTCATGAACGCCGTGCCGCTCGGCCTGCGCAAGGGCATCGCGATCGGCATCGGCCTGTTCATCATGCTGATCGGCCTCGTCGACTCCGGGTTCGTCTCCCGGATGCCCGACGCCGCGCAGACCACGGTCCCGCTCCAGCTGGGCGCCGACGGCCACCTCAACGGCTGGCCCGTGCTGATCTTCGTCCTCGGCGTGCTGCTGACGCTGGCGCTGCTGGTGCGCAAGGTGCCCGGCGCCATCCTCATCTCCATCGTCGTGATGACCGTCGCCGCGGTGATCGTGGACGCCGTCGCCAAGGTCCCCTCCTGGGGCCTGACCACCCCGAAGTGGCCCGGGAACCCGGTCTCCACCCCCGACTTCGGGCTCGTCGGCGACGTCAGCCTGTTCGGCGGCTTCCACAAGGTCGGGGTGCTGACCGGCGTCCTGTTCGTCTTCACCGTGCTGCTGTCGTGCTTCTTCGACGCCATGGGCACGATCATGGGCATCAGCGACGAGGCCCACCTGACCGACGAGCGCGGCCAGATGCCCGGCATGAACAAGGTCCTGTTCATCGACGGCATCGCCGTCGCCGCGGGCGGCGCCTCCTCGGCCTCCGCCACCACCTGCTTCGTGGAGTCCACGGCCGGGGTCGGCGAGGGCGCGCGCACCGGCTTCGCCAACGTCGTCACCGGCGGTCTCTTCGCCGTCGCGCTCTTCCTCACACCGATCGCCACGATGGTCCCGTCCCAGGCGGCCACCCCGGCGCTGCTCGCGGTCGGCTTCCTGATCCTGTCCGGCGGCATCCGCGCCATCGACTGGGGCGACTACACGATCGCGATCCCGGCGTTCGTGACGATGCTGATGATGCCGTTCACGTACTCGATCACCAACGGCATCGGCATGGGCTTCATCACCTTCACCGTGCTGCGCGTCGTGGCCGGCCGGGCCAAGGAGGTGCCGGTCGCGATGTACGCGGTCGCGGCGGTCTTCGCCTTCTACTACCTGATGCCGGCGCTCGGCCTGACGTGATCCGGCCGCGCGGGGCGGCGGCTCAGGCCGCCCCGTAGAACCTCTCCGTCTCCTCGACCGCCGACTTGAAGCGTTCGTCGAAGTCGTCTCGAATGAGCGTCCGGGCCACATAGTCCTGGACGCTCATTCCCCGTTTCGCGGCATGCCCCTTGAGCCGGTCGAGCAGCTCACCGTCTATCCGCAGGCTGAGCACTGTCGATCCCATGCGGACCAGGGTCGCCGCCACGCCGCGCCCACCGCGTCACTTTCTGGAACCGACTCACTCGTACGGGTGATGAAGAGGTTCGGTGGCGCGCATCACGGGCAACGTGCGCCCCTCCGGGTAGTCGTTAGACACAGTAATGAGTTACGCTAACGAACATGCCGGACCTCTCCCATGGCGATGACGTAGCCGCCGTGAACTCCCTGCGCTCCGCCGTGATGCGCCTGTCCCGTCGGCTCAAGCACCAGCGGGTCGACGAATCGCTGAGCCCCACCGAGATGTCGGTGCTCGGCACCCTGGCCGGCTGCGGCTCGGCGACCCCGGGCGAGCTGGCCCGCAAGGAGCACGTGCAGCCGCCGTCGATGACCCGCATCGTCGCGCTCCTGGAAGCCAAGGGACTGGTCGGTCTGGAGCCGCACCCCGAGGACCGCCGGCAGAAGGTCGTCACGTCGACCGAGCGGGCCGAGACCATGCTCGCCGAGTCCCGCCGCAAGCGGAACGTGTGGCTGGCCGACCTCGCCGCGGGCCTCGACGAGGACGACTGGGCCAAGCTGCGCGCGGCCGCCCCCGTCCTGGAGAAACTCGCGCACCTGTGATCCACCCGACCCCGACCGCCGAGGAGGCGAACGCACTTTGAGTACGGGACCCGGAGCAGACTCCGCCCCCGCACCGACCACCCACGACCCCGCCGCCCGCCCCCGCAAGACCTCGATGTTCGCGAGCCTGAAGATCCGCAACTACCGGCTCTTCGCGACCGGGGCCGTCATCTCCAACACCGGCACCTGGATGGCCCGCATCACCCAGGACTGGCTGGTGCTGTCCATCACCGGCTCCTCGGCCGCCGTCGGCATCACCACGGCCATGCAGTTCCTGCCGAT
Source organism: Streptomyces sp. NPDC006552 (assembly GCF_040611655.1). Taxonomy (NCBI): domain Bacteria; kingdom Bacillati; phylum Actinomycetota; class Actinomycetes; order Kitasatosporales; family Streptomycetaceae; genus Streptomyces; species Streptomyces sp. NPDC006552. The sequence goes on along the minus strand of NZ_JBEXOS010000015.1, from coordinate 85,758 downwards.
GCTGCTCTTCGGGCTGTACGGCGGCGTGATCGCCGACCGCTTCGCCAAGCGCAGCCTGCTCTTCTGCACCCAGGGCGCGATGAGCCTGTCCGGCCTCTTCCTGGCCGCGCTGACGCTCTCCGGCCACGTGCAGGTCTGGCACGTCTACCTCGCCGCGTTCTTCACCGGCCTCGTCACGGTCGTCGACAACCCGACGCGGCAGTCCTTCGTCTCCGAGATGGTCGGCCCGGACCAGGTCCGCAACGCGGTCTCGCTGAACTCGGCGAACTTCCAGTCCGCCCGGCTCATCGGCCCCGCCGTCGCCTCCGCGCTGACCGCGGCCGTCGGCCCCGGCTGGGCGTTCCTCGCCAACGGCCTCTCCTTCCTCGCCCCGCTCACCGGCCTGCTCCTGATGCGCACCCGTGAGCTGAGCGAGATCAAGCGGACCCCGCGCGGCAAGGGCCAGCTGCGGGAGGGGCTGCGGTACGTGTCGCTGCACCCCGAGCTGATCTGGCCGATCGTCCTCGTCGGGTTCGTCGGCACCTTCGGCTTCAACTTCCCGATCTGGCTCAGCGCCTACGCCGACGACGTCTTCCACGGCGGGGTCGGCCAGTACGGGCTGTTCAACACGCTGATGGCGATCGGCTCGCTGGCCGGGGCGCTGCTCGCCGCCCGGCGCCGCTCGACGCGGTTGCGGGTCCTGGTCGGGGCCGCGGTCGGGTTCGGCGCCCTGGAGGTCCTGGCCGCCTGGTCGCCGGGTGTCTGGGCGTTCGCGCCGCTGATCGTGCTGCTCGGCATCCTCGGCCTGACGGTGAACGTGACGGCCAACTCCACCGTCCAGATGGGCACCGACCCCGAGATGCGCGGCCGCGTCATGTCCCTGTTCATGATGGTCTTCACCGGCGGTACGCCGCTGGGCGGTCCGCTCTTCGGCTGGCTGGCCGACCAGTACGGGGTGCGGGTCAGTTTTGCGCTGGGCGGGGTGATCTGTGCGGGGGCCGCCGTCGGGGTGGGGCTGATGCTGGCCCGGGCCGCGAATCTGCGGCTCAAGGTTGATCTGCGGCGGGGGGAGCGGCATGTGCAGTTCGTTCCGCGGGAACTGGCGGCTGCGGCGTAGCGCGGGTGCGGGTCGTTCGTGGCCCGCGGGCCGGTAGGGCTTCTCGCGCAGTTCCCCGCGCCCCTGAGATGCGCACTACGTGCGCCATCTCATCGGGGAGCTGCGGCGAAGCCGCATGCTCCAGGGGCGCGGGGGGCTGCCCCGGGGCCGGGTGGGGTCCGGCCCTGGGGTTCGGGCGTACACCCCGGCCGGGGTGACCGCCCTTCGCCGTGCTTGGTCAGCTGAACGAGTCGCCGCAGGCGCAGGAGCCCGTGGCGTTCGGGTTGTCGATCGTGAAGCCCTGCTTCTCGATGGTGTCGACGAAGTCGACCGAGGCGCCGCCCAGGTACGGAGCGGACATGCGGTCGGTCACGACCTTGACGCCACCGAAGTCCTTGACGACGTCACCGTCGAGCGAGCGCTCGTCGAAGAAGAGCTGGTAGCGCAGGCCGGAGCAGCCGCCGGGCTGGACCGCGACCCGCAGAGCCAGGTCCTCGCGGCCTTCCTGCTCGAGCAGAGCCTTCACCTTGGCCGCGGCGGCGTCGCTCAGGATGATGCCGTCGCTGACGGTGGTGGTCTCGTCCGATACGGACATCTACATCTCTCCCGGGTTGTACGGAGACTGCTTGCCGACCATTGCAACCGGCAAAGGCCCGGATCCATTCCGGATCGTCGGGACGGTTCGCGCTTCTCTTTCATGCTCGCACACCCCGGCCCGGGCGGGCACGGGACGGCCGGGGCGGATTGCGTCACATCGACGACATCGCCATCGTCAAACTGACGTGAAGCGGCTATGATAGATAACGTCATTTCGACGAAAAGTCGGTCTGCAGACAAGAAAGGGTGCGTGACGTGACCACGGCCCAGACCCCCCAGGCAGTCGTTGACCTGGACGTTTCGCCCACGCCGCTGGCGCTGCTGCTGCTCGGCCGGGAGGCCGACGCCGCGAGCGAGCGCGGCGTCGACTGCCCCGGCGACCTGCCCTCGCCCTCCGACCCGGACCTGGTGGAGCGGGCCCGCGCGGCCAAGGAGAAGCTCGGCGACAAGGTGTTCGTGCTCGGACACCACTACCAGCGCGACGAGGTCATCCAGTTCGCGGACGTCACCGGCGACTCCTTCAAGCTGGCGCGGGACGCGGCCGCGCGGCCCGAGGCCGAGTACATCGTCTTCTGCGGTGTGCACTTCATGGCCGAGTCCGCCGACATCCTGACCGGGGACGAGCAGAAGGTCGTGCTGCCGGACCTCGCCGCGGGCTGCTCGATGGCCGACATGGCCACCGCGGAGCAGGTCGCCGAGTGCTGGGACGTGCTGACCGAGGCCGGGATCGCCGAGCAGGTGGTGCCCGTCTCGTACATGAACTCCTCGGCCGACATCAAGGCGTTCACCGGCAGGCACGGCGGCACGATCTGTACGTCGTCGAACGCCGAGCGCGCCCTGAACTGGGCCTTCGAGCAGGGCGAGAAGGTGCTCTTCCTGCCCGACCAGCACCTGGGCCGCAACACCGCGGTGCGCGATCTGGGGCTGTCGCTCGACGACTGCGTCGTCTACAACCCGCACAAGCCCGGCGGCGGTCTGAGCGTCGAGGAGCTGCGCGCCGCGAAGATGATCCTGTGGCGCGGGCACTGCTCGGTCCACGGCCGGTTCTCGCTGGAGTCGGTGAACGACGTGCGCGCGCGGATACCCGGCGTGAACGTGCTGGTGCACCCCGAGTGCAAGCACGAGGTCGTCGCGGCCGCGGACCAGGTCGGGTCGACGGAGTACATCATCAAGGCGCTGGAGGCCGCGCCCGCCGGGTCCAAGTGGGCCATCGGCACCGAGCTGAACCTCGTCCGGCGGCTCGCCAACCGGTTCGCGCCCGAGGGCAAGGAGATCGTCTTCCTCGACAAGACGGTCTGCTTCTGCTCGACCATGAACCGGATCGATCTGCCGCACCTGGTCTGGACGCTGGAGTCCCTGGCGGACGGGCAGCTGGTGAACCGGATCGAGGTCGACCGGGAGACGGAACGGTTCGCCAAGGTGGCGCTTGAGCGGATGCTCGCGCTCCCGTAGCGGTTCGGCGGGGCCAGCCACGACGAAGCCGCAGTCCCGTCTGCTCGGTACATGAGCAGACGCGACTGCGGCTTTTCGTCGGCTGAGCGCGCAGTTCCCCGCGCCCCTGGCGGGGTCAGACGCCGGCACGCTCCGGTTCTGCCGGGTCCGGCTGGGCCGGGATGCCCGCCTTGCGGTCGCGCTTGGCGGCGCGCTTCTTCGCCCGCTTCTCCTTGCGGAGCTCCAGCATGGCGTAGAGCGTGGGCACCAGCAGCAGCGTGAGCAGCGTCGACGTGATCAGACCGCCGATCACGACCACCGCGAGCGGCTGCGCGATGAAGCCGCCCTCGCCGGTGACGCCGAGCGCCATCGGGAGCAGGGCGAAGATCGTGGCCAGGGCCGTCATGAGGATCGGCCGCAGCCGGTGCCGGCCGCCCTCGACCACGGCCTCGACCACGCCGAACCCTTGCGCGCGGTACTGGTTGATCAGGTCGATCAGGACGATCGCGTTCGTCACCACGATGCCGATGAGCATCAGCATGCCGATCATCGCGGGGACACCCATCGCGGTGCCGGTCACGACGAGCAGGCCGATCGCGCCGGTGGCCGCGAACGGGATGGAGACCAGCAGGATCAGCGGCTGGACCAGCGAGCGGAACGTCGCCACCAGGAGCATGAAGACGATCGCGATCGCCGCGAGCATCGCCAGGGCGAGGTTCTTGAACGCGTCGTCCTGGTCGGAGGTGACTCCGCCGATCGTGGCCGTCGCGCCCTTCGGCAGCTCCAGCTTGTCGATCTTCGACTGGAGATCGGTGCTGACCGCGCCGGTGTTGTCACCGGTCGGCCGCGCGCTGATGGTGGCCGCGCGGGCGCCGTCGATCCGGGTCATCGAGACCGGTCCGTCGGCCAGGCGCACGGTGGCGATGTCGCCGAGCTTCGTGCCGCCCGGTCCCAGCGGCAGCCGCTTCAGCTCGTCCATCGTCGTGGCCGGCTTCGCCGACGTCACGACGATGTCCCGCTCGGTGTCGTCGAGGATCGCCTTGCCGCTGGTGGTGCCGCGCACCGCCTGGGTGACGGCGGCGCCGAGCGTCGTGTCGTCGAAACCGGCCGCCGCCGCCTTGGCGTTGGCCCGCACCGAGATCCTCGGCACCGACTGCGACAGGTCGCTGGTGACGTCCGTGACGTCGTCGATCGAGGCGACGGCCTTGCGGACCTGCTCCGCGGCCTTGTCGAGCACCTGGCCGTCCGCGGCCTTGACGACCACGCTGACGTCCTGGCTGCCGAAGCCGTCCCCGGCCGAGATCGTCGTCGTACCGGCGCCGGACAGCTTGCCCAGCTCGCGCTCGATGCGCTCCTGCGTGGCCTCGTAGGACGCCTTGTCCTTCAGCGTCACCTGGTACGACGCCTGGTTGGTGTCGGTGCCGCCGCCGAAGGCCGCCATGAAGCCGGAACTGCCGATGGTGACCTGGTAGTCCTTGATCGCGTCGATGCCCTGGAGCACCTTCTCGACCTGGCGGGCGGCGGCGTCGGTCGCGGCCAGGCTGGTGCCGGGCTTCAACTCCTGCTTGATGGAGAGGACTTCCTGCTCGCCCTGGTCGAAGAAGTTGGTCTTGAGCAGCGGGGCCATGCCGAAGGTGCCGATGAGGACGACCACGGCGATGGCGAGGCTCGTCAGGCGGCGGCGCGTCGCGAAGCGCAGCACCGGGACGTAGATCCGCTGGAGCCAGGAGCGGGCCTCCTTCTCCTCGGCCTTGCGGCGGGCCTCCTCCGGGTCGATGCCCTGGACGCCCTTGGGGGCGCGCAGGAACCAGTACGAGAGGACCGGGACGACGGTGAGCGAGACGAGGAGCGAGGCGAGCAGCGCGGCCGTCACGGTGATCGAGAACGAGCCGAACAGCTCGCCCACCATGCCGCCGACCAGGCCGATCGGCAGGAAGACCGCCACCGTCGTGAGGGTGGAGGAGGTGACCGCGCCCGCGACCTCGCGGACCGCCGTGAGGATCGCCTCGTGGCGTTCCTCGCCGTAGCCGAGGTGGCGTTTGATGTTCTCCAGGACGACGATCGAGTCGTCGACCACGCGGCCGATCGCGATGGTCAGCGCCCCGAGCGTGAGCATGTTCAGGGAGAGGTCGCCGATCCACAGGACGATCAGCGCGAGGACCACCGACAGCGGGATCGAGACCGCGGTGACGAGGGTGGAGCGCAGCGACGCCAGGAAGACCAGGATGACGATGACCGCGAAGAGCAGGCCGAGCGCGCCCTCCGTGGTCAGGCCCGAGATGGACTTGGAGACGGCCGGGCCCTGGTCGCTGACGACGGTCAGCTTCGCGCCGGCGCCGAGGTCGGCCCGCAGACCGGGCAGCTTGTCCTCGACGGCCTCGGAGATGGAGACCGCGGAGCCGTCGTGGTCCATGGTGACCGTGACGGCGAGGCTGGGCCGGCCGTCGGTGCGGGTGATCGAGTCGGCGGCGGAGGGCCGCTGCCGGACGGAGGCGATGTCCCCGAGGCGGACCGGCTTCTTGACCCCCTGACCGGTGACCATGAGGTCCTCGATCTGCCGCAGGGCGGTGAAGCCGCCGCCGACCTGGACCGTACGGTTCTTGCCGTCCTCGGCGAAGGAGCCCGCGGGCACGGTGGCGCCGCCGGCCTTGAGGGACTGGCTCAGCGTCTGGACGCCGACGCCGGCCGCGGCCATCTTCTTGTCGTCCGGGGTGACGTCGACCTGTAGGTCGCGGACGCCGTCGACGTTGACCTGGCCGACGCCGTCGATGTCCTTGAGCGCCGGGACGACGGTGGTGTCGAGCTGGTCGGCGAGCGCCTGCTGGTCCTTGTCGGAGGTGACGGCGAGCACGACGGTGGGGATGTCGTCCGTGGAGCCCGCGATGACCTGCGGGTCGACGGCGTCGGGGAGCTGGGCGCGCGAGCGGTTGACGGCCTGCTGGACGTCGGCGACGAGCTGCTTGGAGTCGCTGCCGCTGCCGAAGTCGAACTGGGCCATCACCACCGCGTTGCCCTCGGAGGCCGTGGAGGTGATGCCGGTGATCCCGTCGACCGCGTCGATGGAACTCTCCAGCGGCTCGACGACCTGCTTCTCCACCACGTCGGGCGACGCGCCCTGGTACGGGGCCAGGACGGAGACCATGGGCAGTTCGATGGTGGGCAGCAGCTGCTGCTTGAGCTGGGGGATCGCGATGGCGCCGAAGACGATCGCGATGATGGACACCAGCCCGATCAGGGCGCGTTGAGCGAGGCTGAATCTCGACAGCCAGGACATGAGCGGGGGTACTCCAGGGGCGTGAGCGGTGGATGACGGCCCTGACGCGGACATGCGCAGGGGCCCGCCTACACCTTCCGCCACGGCGGCGGCCCGATTCGTCGCTCCCAGGTCCCGTTCTTATGCGGCGCCTACTGCGGCCGTAGTACACGGGGGCCCGGATCACTCCACCCTTGGACGGACCAGGCCCGATTCGTAGGCAATGACGACGAGTTGTGCGCGGTCGCGGGCGCCGAGCTTGGCCATGGCGCGGTTCACGTGGGTCTTGACGGTGAGCGGGCTGACCTCCAGGCGCTCGGCGATCTCGTCGTTCGAGTGGCCGCCCGCGACCTGGACCAGGACCTCGCGTTCGCGCCCGGTGAGCGCGGCGAGCCGCTCCGCGTGGCCGCCGGCGGCGCCCGTCGCCGGGTCCGAACCGTCGCCCTGCGCCAGGAACTTGGCGATCAGGCCCTTGGTCGCGGCCGGCGAGAGCAGGGCGTCGCCCGCGGCCGCGACGCGGACGGCGCCGAGCAGCTCCTCGGGTTCGGCGCCCTTGCCGAGGAAGCCGGAGGCGCCCGCCCGCAGCGACTGCACGACGTACTCGTCGACCTCGAACGTCGTCAGCATCACGACGCGCACCTGGGCGAGCTGGGGGTCGGCGCTGATCTCCCGGGTCGCGGCGAGGCCGTCGGTGCCGGGCATCCGGATGTCCATGAGGACGACGTCGGGCCGCTCGGAGCGGGCGAGGCGGACCGCCTCGGCGCCGTCGGAGGCCTCCCCCACCACCTGCATGTCGGGCTCGGAGTCCACGAGCACCCGGAAGGCGCTGCGCAGCAGGGCCTGGTCGTCGGCGAGGAGAACCCTGATCGTGCTGCTGCCGTGCGTGCCGCTCGTCATGGCGTGGCGTTCCCTGCTGTGGTGGGTCGGGCGTCGACCGGAAGGATCGCATGGACCCGGAAGCCGCCCCCGTAGCGCGGTCCCGTGGTGAGGGTGCCGCCGAGGGCGGTGACGCGTTCGCGCATGCCGAGCAGGCCGTGGCCGCCGTTCTCGTCCGGGCGGCCGGGGGCCGGGGTGCCGGGGCCGTTGTCGAGGACCGAGATCTCCACGTCGTGCCCCACCCGCACCACGCTGACCTCGGCCTTCGCGCCGGGGCCCGCGTGCTTGCGGACGTTCGTGAGCGCCTCCTGCACGACGCGGAAGGCGGCCAGGCCGACGGCGGCGGGCAGGGCCGGGCCCGACTCGGTGCGGGCCACCTCGACGGGCAGGCCCGCGTGCCGGAAGGTGGCGACGAGGTCGTCGAGCCGGTCGAGTCCGGGCGCCGGCTCGGTCGGGGCCTCCGGGTCACCGCTCTGGCGCAACAGGCCGACGGTGGCCCGCAGTTCGTCGAGCGCGGAGCGGCTGGCGTCGCGGACGTGCGCGAGGGCCTCCTTGGCCTGGTCGGGCCGCTTGTCCATGACGTGGGCGGCGACGCCCGCCTGCACGTTGACCAGCGCGATGTGGTGGGCGACGACGTCGTGCAGATCGCGGGCGATGCGCAGCCGCTCCTCGGCCACCCGCCGCCGGGCCTCCTCCTCCCGGGTCCGCTCGGCCCGCTCGGCGCGCTCCCGGATGGCCTGGACGAAGGCGCGCCGGGAGCGGACGGCGTCCCCGGCGGCCGCGGCCATCCCGGTCCAGGCGAAGATGCCGAGGTTCTCCTGCGCGTACCAGGGCAGCGGGCCGTCGGCCATGGCGACGGCGGTGAGCACCGCCATGGTGGCCAGGCCCACGCGCCAGGTGGTGGGGCGGTCGGTGCGGGCGGCGACCGTGAAGAGCGCGATGACGGCGGACATCACCACGGGGGCGCGGGGCTCGCCGGTGACCAGCTCGACGGCGGAGACGGCCGACGTGGCGCCCAGGACGCACATGGGGGCCTTGCGCCGGAAGACCAGCGCGAGGGCGCCGAGCACCATGAGCAGGAAGCTGAGGCCGCCGGGGGTGCGCGCGCCCCAGACGTACGCGCCGTCGGGGCCGTGCGGGTCGACGAGGGAACCCGCGATCATGGCGACGAGGACGCCGAGCGCGACGAGGGCGTCCAGGGCCAGGGGGTGGTTCCTGGCCCAGCGTACGAGGGGGGTCACCGGCGTCACGGTAGCCGCCCCCCGCGCCGCGGTGCGGTTCAGCCCGGGATCAGGCCGTCGTCGCCGAGCATGGCGCGGACCTCGTCGAGGGTCGCGTCCGGCCCGGGCAGGATCAGCTCGGAGGGCTCCAGGGCGGAGTCGGGGAGCGGCTCGCCGAGCCGGCGGACGGCTTCCAGGAGCGCGTCGAGCGTCCGGCGGAACCCCGCCGCGTCGCCGCTCTCCATCTCGCGGAGCAGTTCGTCGTCCAGCTTGTTGAGCTCGGCGAAGTGGCTGTCGGCCAGCTCCACCTGGCCCTCCCCCATGATCCGTACGATCATGACGCCCTCCTCGGCGCTGTCACGGCCCGGTCGAAGCCTGTCCTACTGCTTGTCGAAACGCGGCGTGTCCTGCGGCTGCTGCTGCTGGCCCTGTCCGGCGCCGCCCTCGATCGCCTGCTGGGACGAGGAGGAACCCCCGGCCAGCTCGGCCTTCATGCGCTGCAGCTCCAGCTCTACATCCGTACCACCGGAGAGGCGGTCCAGCTCGCTCTGGATGTCGTCCTTGGCGAGCCCCGACTGGTCGTCCAGGGCGCCGGAGGCGAGCAGCTCGTCGATGGCGCCGGCCCGCGCCTGGAGCTGCGCCGTCTTGTCCTCGGCCCGCTGGATCGCCATGCCGACGTCGCCCATCTCCTCGGAGATGCCGGAGAACGCCTCGCCGATCCGGGTCTGGGCCTGCGCCGCCGTGTAGGTGGCCTTGATGGTCTCCTTCTTCGTACGGAAGGCGTCGACCTTGGCCTGGAGCCGCTGCGCCGCGAGGGTGAGCTTCTCCTCCTCGCCCTGGAGCGTCTGGTGCTGCGTCTGAAGGTCCGTGACCTGCTGCTGGAGCGCGGCCCGGCGGGAGAGCGCCTCGCGGGCCAGGTCCTCGCGGCCGAGCGCGAGCGCCTTGCGGCCCTGGTCCTCCAGCTTCGAGGACTGGCCCTGGAGCTGGTTGAGCTGCAGTTCGAGCCGCTTGCGGCTGGTCGCCACGTCGGCGACCCCGCGGCGCACCTTCTGGAGCAGCTCCAGCTGCTTCTGGTACGAGTAATCGAGGGTCTCGCGCGGGTCCTCGGCCCGGTCCAGGGCCTTGTTCGCCTTCGCGCGGAAGATCATCCCCATACGCTTCATGACACCGCTCATGGGCTTCGCGCGCCCCCTTCTGACAGATCCGACCGGCCGTTCGAGCTCCAGCACTGCGACAGAATCCACAGTACGGGTCCTGCGTCTATTACCGCACTGTTCAGGTGCGGATGCGCTCATCCCCAAGGACGACTGCGTCCCGCGCCGCTCCGGCGTGAGGAGGAGGTGCGTCCCTATGTGTCCCTATGGACGCCGGGCGTTGCCGGATCGTTCCCGACGGGCCCCTCGTCCCCGCACGGCCACCGCGTACCCTTGGCTTTTGTGTTCCGTAGCCGATCCAAGGATGACAAGGCCCCCGCCGCCAAGGCCCCGGTGACCTCCTCGTCCACGCAGACCCGAGACCCGCAGGCGCCCAAGGGCCGCCCCACGCCCAAGCGCAGCGCGGCCCAGTCGCAGCGCCGCAGCGTGGCCAACACCAAGATGACGCCGAAGGAGGCCCGCGGACGCCAGCGCGAGGAGCGCCGTACCGCGATGGAGCGCCAGCGCGCCGCGCTGGCCAACGGCGACGAGCGTTACCTGCCGGCCCGCGACAAGGGTCCGGTGCGCAAGTACGCGCGTGACTTCGTCGACTCGCGGTTCTGCGTCGCCGAGTACTTCCTGCCGATGGCGGTGATCATCCTCGTCGGGAGCATGGTCCGGGTCGGGCAGTTGCAGAACATCGCGCTGTACCTCTGGCTCTTCGTCATCGTCGCCATCGTGATCGACTCGGCCGTCACCGGCTTCCGCCTGAAGAAGAAGCTGGCGGAGAAGTTCCCGGACGAGCGCCGCAAGGGCGCCGTCGCGTACGCCCTGATGCGCACCCTCCAGATGAAGCGTCTTCGTCTGCCGAAGCCGCAGGTCAAGCGCGGGGAGCGACCCTGAGCGCGGAGGCTTTCGCCGGGGACGCGCCGGATTCCTGGCTGGCGCGGCTGGGCGGATTGCGCAACGTCGTGCGGCAGGAGCTGGTGGCCCGCCAGCTCGACGAGCAGATAGCCGGCCGGTTCCCCGTCGGGCAGCGGCTGCGGGTGCTCGACGTGGGCATGGGCCAGGGCACGCAGGCGCTGCGCCTCGCCCGGGCCGGGCACAAGGTGACTGGCGTCGAACAGGACCCCGGGATGATCGCCGTGGCGCAGCAGGCGCTGGCGGCGGAGCCCGAGGGGGTCCGCGAGCGGGTGCGGATCGTCGAGGGCGACGGCCACCAGACCGGCGTCCACTTCCTGCCCGGCAGCTTCGACGTCGTGCTCTGCCACGGCGTCCTGATGTACGTCGAGGACCCGGACGCGCTGCTCGCGGGACTCGCGCGGATGCTGGCCCCCGGCGGCCTGCTCTCCTTGCTCGTACGGAACGCGGACGCGCTCGCCATGCGGCCCGGGCTCGCCGGTGACTGGGTCACCACGCTCGGCGCCTTCGAGTCGACGTCGTACCGCAACCGCCTCGGCCTCGACGTGCGGGCCGACCGGCTCGCCACCCTGACGGCGACGCTCGCCGGGATCGGCGCCCCGCTGCACACCTGGTACGGCGTACGGGTCTTCACCGACCAGGCGGTGGACGGGGCCGAGCCGCCGGAGCGCGGGGAGTTGCAGACGCTGCTCGCCGCCGAGGAGCGGGCCGGGCGCACCGAGCCCTACCGGCGGGTCGCCGCGCTGCTGCACCTGTGCGGGGTCCGCGGCTGACGCCTGTTCGGGTGCGCAGGGCGGGCGCCCGCCTTGCGCGAACGTGACAATCCGGGCATGGATGCCTCCCGCGCGCGTGCCCGCCGTCCGTCCCGCGTCTCCCGTGCCCGCCGTCCGTTCCGCGCACCGCGGGCCGCTTGGCCACCGGCCGCCGCGCTGTGCGCCGCGGCGCTTCTCTCCGGCTGCGCGGACTCCGGCGCCGCCGGGCCGCCGTCCGGTTCCACCACGCAGGCGGCGCCCGCGGCGGCCGGCAGCCTCCAGGACGACTACCAGAAGGTGATCAAGGAGGTCCTGCCGTCGGTCGTCCAGATCCAGGCCTCCTCCGACCTCGGCTCCGGCGTCGTCTACGACGACCAGGGACACATCGTGACCAACGCGCACGTGGTCGGCGACGAGAAGACCTTCAAGGTCACCACGGCCAACAGCACGGACGAATTGGGCGCGCGGCTCGTCTACGCGTATCCGGAGCAGGACCTCGCCGTCATCAAGCTGGACAAGCTGCCCGAGGGGCTGAAGGCCGCGCGGTTCGGTGACTCCGCGAAGGTGGCGGTCGGGCAGATCACGCTGGCGATGGGCTCCCCGCTGGGACTCTCCTCCAGCGTCACGCAGGGCATCGTCTCGGCGACCGGCCGGACCGTGAGCGAGGGCCGCTCCGGCGGCGGCACCGGGGCGACCATCGCCAACATGGTGCAGACGTCCGCGGCGATCAACCCGGGCAACAGCGGCGGCGCGCTGGTCGACCTGGACGGCGAGGTCATCGGTATCCCGACGCTCGCGGCGGTCGATCCGGGGATGGGCAGCGGCGCGGCGCCCGGCATCGGGTTCGCGATCCCGGCGTCGATGGCGACGACCGTCGCGGACCAGGTGATCAAGGACGGCAAGGTGACGGACTCGGGCCGGGCGGCGCTCGGCATCACGGGGCGCTCGGTGCTCGACGACGGTTACCGGGCCGCCGGGGTCGCGGTGGTCTCGGTGACGGACGGCGGCGGCGCGGCGCGGGCCGGGATCGAGGCCGGGGACATCATCACCCGGTTCGGCGGCACCGACGTGCCCACGATGCAGACGCTGTCGGAGGCGCTGGCCGGCAAGAAGCCCGGCGACAAGGTGTCGGTGACGTACAGCCGGGACGGGGCACGGAAGACGGCGGAGGTCACGCTCGGCGAGATCTGACCTGCCCGGGGGACGGGGCTGCGGCGAAGCCGCATGCCTCGGGGGCGCGGGGAACCGCGCGACCAGCCACGACGAGACCCGCACCCCGAACGGCGCGCGGGCGGGGCCGGGCCTTCGTCCGGTCCCGCCCCGCCCGCGCCCGTCACTCCTGCGGAGCCGCCGCTCCTTCCGCGTGCAGGCTCATCGGGCCGTAGATCACCGTCGCGTCCTCGGAGAGGGTGACCTGGTCCGCCCCGCCCTCCGCCAGTTCCTTCCAGTGCTCACCGATCCAGGACTCGGCGTCGCCCTGCGTCGTGAACTCCTCCGGCTGCACCGCCGGGGCCACCTCTGTCCCGTCGGACTTCTCGAACCGCCACGTCCATGCCGCCATGCCAGCCTCCCGGTACCGGATGTCCGATGTCCTGATTCCCTGGAAGCGTAGCCGGGCGCGCGGCCCGGACGGGGGCGCGGGAGGATCTTCCCGTGGAACTGACTCTGCTCGGCACCGGCGCCCCCGAGGGGCTGCCCCGCCCCGACTGTCCCTGCGCGGCCTGCGCGACCGCGCTCGGCCCCGGCGCGCGCGCCGCCACGGCCCTGCTGGTCGACGGGGCGCTGCTGCTCGATCTGACGCCGGGCGCCGCGTTCGCCGCGGCCCGCGCGGGGCACAGCCTCGGCGGCGTACGGCAGGTGCTGCTCTCCCATCCGCACGACGGGCCCGCGGTGGAGGTGCCGGCCGGGCTGCCGCAGCCGGTGCGGGTGCCGGACGGGCGGGAGCTGGCGCTGCTCACCGGGCACCGGGTGCGGGCGCTGGCCCTGGACGCGCCGGGCACGGGGTACGAGGTGACCGGGCCCGACGGCGAGCGGCTGCTGTACCTGCCGCCCCGGGCCGCGGCCGCGGGGCTCGAAGAGGTGCGCGGCCCCTACGAGATGGTGGTCCTGGACGTGGCCGGGCGGCCGGACGCGCTGGCGCGGCTGCGCTCGGCGGGCGCGGTCGGGCCGACCACCGACGTCGTCGCCGTGCACCTGGACCACGACGTGCCGCCCGGCCCCGAGCTGGACCGGCGGCTCGCGGCGGCGGGCGCACGGGCCGTGCCGGACGGGACGACCCTGGTCGTGGGCGCGTACGAGAGCGTGCCCGACGTGCCGCGCAGGACGCTGGTGCTCGGCGGGGCGCGGTCGGGCAAGTCGGTGGAGGCGGAGCGGCGCCTGGCGGCCTTCCCCGACGTGCTGTACGTCGCGACCGGCGGCACCCGGGGCGGGGACACCGAGTGGGCGCGGCGGGTCGCCGTGCACCGCGACCGGCGGCCCGGGTCGTGGCGGACCGCGGAGAGCTGCGACCTGCTCCCGCTGCTGGCCGACACGGCGGACCCGGCACCGTTGCTCGTGGACTGTCTGTCGCTGTGGCTGACCTACGCGATGGACGAGGTGGGCGCCTGGGACGACGCCGAGTGGGCGGGCGGCGGCGAGAAGGCGCTGCGGGCGAGGGTCGCGGAGCTGGTCGACGGGGTCCGGCGGACCCGGCGCACCGTCGTCGCCGTGTCGAACGAGGTGGGCTCGGGGATCGTGCCCGCGACCGCGTCCGGGCGCCGCTACCGCGACGAACTGGGCCGGCTCAACGCCGCGTTCGCGGGCGAGTGCGAGCAGGTGCTGCTCGTCGTCGCCGGGCAGGCGCTCGCGCTGCGCGGCTGACCGGCGGACCACCGGGCCGGGGCGGGGTCAGGCGGGGTCGGGGTTGCGGCGCGCGATGATCCGGTAGGCGTTCGAGAACCGGGTGCGGCTGACCAGCGGGGCGAGCAGCCGGTCGGCGGCGTGGCAGGCGACGAAGGCCGGGGCCGCCGCGTAGCTCAGCACGCGGCGCAGCCCGCGCCGGACGGCGCCGGGGGCGCCGGTGCGCCACGGGTCGTCGCGCTCGGGCAGGAAACGGCTCAGGAGCAGGGCGCAGGCGGCCGAGAGGTCGAGCGGCACGTGCGGCTCGCGGCGGTCGACGGCGACGACGGTGTAGCCGAGCGCGGCGAGTTCGGTGCGCAGGTTGGCGAGCGGGATGAAGTGCAGGTGCTGCGGCTGGAAGTACGGGGCCCACCATGTGCCCAGCAGTCTGGCGTAGCGGCTGTCCGGGTCGGGGACCTCGATCAGCAGGTGGCCGCCGGGGCGCAGGACGCGGTGGGCCGCCTTGAGCTCCGCGCGGGGGTCGAGGGAGTGCTCCAGGTGGTGGAACATGCTCATCGCGTCGTAGCGGCCGGCCAGCCGGGGGGCGAGGTCGGGCAGGTGGCCGCGGTGGGCCTCCTCGATGCGGCCCCTCCGGCGACCTTCGGCGACGCCGGAGCCGACGTCGAGCCCGTCGAACGCGGTGTACGGCAGCAGTCGCCTGGCGACCGCAGGGAAGTGGCCGCGGCCGGTGCCGACGTCCAGCCAGCTCTCCGGTTCGATGAACCGGGCCAGGGCACGGACGGCGCGCTGCCGGCGGCGGACGGAGGTGCGCGCGCCGAAGATCCTCCCGGCCTGTGCGGCGTGGCGGCCGTCGTAGAAGTCGCGGTGGTGGAGGTCCAGGCCCTCGCGGGTGAGGCGGGGGTTCTGGAAGGAGTGGCGACAGGCCCGGCACTGGTCGACGGTGAAGGTGCCGGGCTTGTGCGGGAGCAGGTCGGTGGTACGCAGTCTCGCGGAGCCGCACCAGGGGCAGTCGGCTCGGGGCGGTTCGTGGGAGCGCTCGGTGCCCTGGGCGAGTGCGGTGCGGGAGGCCGGGCGGCGGTCGGCCACGGCCTGGACTGAGGGGGACATTTCTGCGTCAACTCCTGGCGCCACCGGGGTACGACAATCCGATACAAACAAGAACGTAAGGGAACATCGGACACCCGGCAATCACAGGGCGCGATCACCGCGTCGCAACAGGTGATCACCTGTCAGGAACCGCTTCGGACAGGGCGCAGCGAGCCCGGGGCGGTTGACGGAACGTCAGCGGCCGGGCGCCCGCACGGCCGGTACTGTTCGACGAATGAGCTCGCTGAATCTCGACGACTTCACCGACCTGATCGAGCGCCCCGACGGCGGGACCCGCCGCGACGCCGAGGAGCGCAGGGCCCGGCTCGCCGTGCCGCCCGGCGGGCTCGGCCGCCTCGACGAACTGGGCGAATGGCTCAGCGCCGCCCAGGGTTCGGTGCCCGTGCGGCCGGTCGCGCGGCCCCGGGTGGTCCTCTTCGCCGGCGACCACGGCGTCGCCGGGCTCGGGGTGTCGAAGCGGGCCGCGGGCACCGCCGCCGCGCTGGTCCGCGAGGCCGCCGAGGGCGCGAGCGCCGGCGCGGTGCTCGCCCGGCGGCTCGGCGTCGGCGTGCGGATCGTCGACATGGCGCTCGACTGCGACCCCGGGGAACTGCCCGCGGGGGTCGGGGGCCACCGGGTGCGGCGCGGCTCCGGGCGGATCGACGTCGAGGACGCGCTCACCCTGGAGGAGGCCGAGGCCGCGTTCCGTGCGGGCATGGCGGTCGCCGACGAGGAGGCCGACTCGGGGACGGACCTGGTGGTGCTCGGCGACCTGAGCGTGGGCGGCACGACGCCGGCGGCCACGCTCGTCGCGGCGCTGTGCGGCACCGACGCCTCGGTGGTCACCGGCCGCGGCGGCGACCCGGTCAACGACCTGACCTGGATGCGCAAGTGCGCGGCGGTGCGGGACGCGCTGCGCCGAGCCCGGCCGGTCCTGGGCGACCAGTTGCAGCTCCTCGCCGCCGTGGGCGGCGCCGATCTCGCGGCCGCGACCGGGTTCCTGCTGCAGAGCGCGGTGCGCCGGACGCCGGTCATCCTGGACGGCGTCGTGTCGGCCGCCTGCGCGCTGGTCGGCCAGCGGGTGGCGTTCCGCGCGCCGGACTGGTGGCTGGCCGGGCACGCCAGCGGCGAGCCCGCCCAGGCCAAGGCGCTGGACCGGATGGCGATGGACCCGCTGCTCGACCAGGGCGTGCGGGTGGGCGGCGGCACCGGCGGGCTGCTGGCGCTGCCGCTGGTCCAGGCGGCGGCGGCGCTGGCGGCGGAGCTGCCGGAGCGTCCGGACCCGGCGGCCGTCGCGCCCGAAGACCCTGAAGGCCCTGAAGGTCCGGCCACGGCGCTGGGCGACGGGGGCGCGGGCGGCGCGGAGCGGTAGCGGCTGCCGCCGCGGGTCGCAGCCGTGGGCGCGGGTCGCGGCCGCCGCCGCAGGTCGCAGCCACCGGCGCGGGTCACCGCAGCTGCCGCCCGCTGCGGGTCGCAGCCGTGGGCCCGGGTCGCAGCCGCCAGTCCGGCGCGCGGAACGCCACCGCCGCGGGTCGCAGCCGTGGGCCCGGGTCGCAGCCGCCAGTCCGGCGCGCGGAACGCCACCGCCGCGGGTCGCAGCCGTGGGCACGGATGGCAGCCACCGCCGCAGGTCGCAGCCGCCGCGGGTCGCGGCCGCCGTCGGTCGCAGCCGCCGTCGGTCGCAGCCACCGCCGCGGGTCGCCGTAGCCGCCGCACGCCGCACGCCGCACGAGCGGTCATCCGCCGCAGGTAGCCGTTACGGCCACCCCCGCGGGGCGCCGTGACGGCCGCCACCGCAGGTAGCAGCAACCGCCGCCGCTCCAGGTCGGTGCCGCACCACACGGCGGCGCCGACCCCAAATCGCACCAAAACGCCCATATGCTCGCCGTCATGGGCGCCACGGGAGAGCCACCGACCAGCACACCGACCTCACGACGCGCCGCGGGCTTCACCGTCTGGTACCTCCGGGCCGTCACCTGCGTCAATCTGCTGAGCGCCGTCTGGGTCTCCTTCGGCCAGGACCTGCGCCGCCACAACGCGGAGAACTACTTCACCCCGTACCTGCTCGCCGCGGGCTTCTCCTCCGCCGTCGTCACCTGGTTCCTGGCGGTCACGATGCGCCGGCGCAAACGCGCGGCGTGGATCCTCAACCTCGTGCTGGCCGGCCTGTTCCTGCTGCTGTTCGCCGTCGTGATGTGCTTCGCGGAGGTACGCCAGTACGCGCAGAACTGGGTCTCGCTCGTGCTGACCGCGGCCTTCGTGGCCGCCCTGCTCGCCGGGCGCCGCGAGTTCTACGCCAGGGGCGACCGCGCCAACCCGAGACTGGCCGCGGCCGTCGCGGCCGGCGGGCTGCTGGTCACCTCGCTCCTCGCGGCGCTCCTGGTCACCGCCGCCAACCAGGCCCACGGCGGGCGCGGTTCGACCTTCCTGGACCGCTGGCGCTACGGCGCGCTGCGCCTCGTCTCGGTCGCCGCCGACGGCGCCGGCGACCCGGGCATCGCCACCCCGCACTGGGTCGACGTCGTCATCAACGTCCTCTCCACCGCGCTGCTGATCGCCGTCGTCCACGCCGCGTTCCGCACCCGCAGGGCGGTCGACCCGCTCGCCCCGCACGACGAGTCGAAGCTGCGCGCCCTGCTCGACAAGGGTGGCGAGCGCGACTCGCTCGGCTACTTCGCGCTGCGCCGCGAGAAGAGCGTGGTGTGGTCCCCGACCGGCAAGGCCGCGGTGACGTACCGGGTGATCGGCGGCGTCTCGCTGGCCTCGGGCGATCCGATCGGCGATCCGGAGGCCTGGCCCGGCGCCATCGAACCCTGGCTCGCCCAGGCGCGCGTGCACGGCTGGATCCCCGCCGTGATGGGCGCGAGCGAGGAAGCCGGCACCGTCTACGCGCGGCACGGCCTGGACGCCCTCGAACTCGGCGACGAGGCGATCGTGGCGACCGCGGCCCGGGGCGGCGCCGAACGCCACTTCACCCTCGAAGGGCGGTCGATGCGCACGGTCCGCCAGGCCTACAACCGCGTCCGGCGCGCGGGCTACACCGTCCGGGTCCGCCGCCACGAGGACATCCCGCCCGCCGAGATGGCGTACCTGCTGGAGCGGGCCGACCAGTGGCGCGACGGGGCCACCGAGCGCGGCTTCTCGATGGCGCTCGGCCGGCTCGGCGACCCGGCCGACGGCCGGTGCGTGATGCTCGAATGCGCCGACGCGAGCGGGCGGTTGCGGGCAGTGCTCTCGTTCGTGCCCTGGGGCCCGCGGGGCCTGTCGCTCGATCTGATGCGGCGGGACCGCACGGCCGAGAACGGCCTGATGGAGTTCATGGTCATCGAACTCCTCCAGCGCTCCCACGAGATCGGCATCGCGCGGGTCTCGCTCAACTTCGCGATGTTCCGCTCCGTCTTCGAACGCGGCTCGCGGCTCGGCGCGGGCCCGGTGCTGCGCCTGTGGCGCGCGCTGCTCGGCTTCTTCTCCCGGTGGTGGCAGATCGAGTCGCTGTACCGGGCCAACGCGAAGTACCGGCCGCTGTGGGAACCGCGCTTCCTGCTCTTCGAACGCAGCGCCGACCTGCCCCGCATCGGCATCGCCTCGGCCCGCGCCGAAGGCTTCCTGGACGTGCCGGCCCTGCCACGATGGCTGCGGCGCGGCCGCGTGGAGCAGCCGTGAGGAGCGCCGCGCGCGCCCGGGCCCGCCGCGAGTGGGGGCCGCTGTACGGCGCCGTCCGCGCGGGGCTGCGCGCCCGCGGGCACTCCGCGCTCGCGCTGACCCTGGCCGCGGTGGCTCTGACGGCCGCCCTCCAGTACGTGCAGAACCAGCCGTGGGGCTACCGGTTCGTCCAGGACGTCGGCGCGGTCCGGGCCGGGGACCCCCTCTGGCTCGGCCTGGCGCGCACGCCTCTCTCCCTCTTCGTCCCCGCGCTCGACCTGCCGGTGTGGGGCGCGCTCGCCCAGGTCCTGCTGGTCTTCGGCGTCGCGGAGCTGTGCCTCGGCCGGCGCCGCACCCTCCTCGTCGCGTACGCGGCCACGCTCGCCGGGACGCTGTACGCGCGGCTCGGCGTCGCGCTCGGCCCGGCGCTCCCGCTCGGCCTGCCGGCGTCGGACGCGCACACCGTGGACACCGGCCCGTCGGCGGCGGTGGTCGGCCTCGCGCTCTACGTGTGCTGGCGCCACGGAGCCCGGTGCACGGGCGCCCTGGTCGCCGCCGCGATGGCCGCCGAGTGCGTGCTCGCGCCGAACCTCGCGGGCAAGGAGCACCTGGCCGCCGTCGCCGCGGCGCTCGCCCTGTGCGGCGCCGCCGCGCTGTACGACCGCCCTCCGGCCCCCGTCTCCGCGCCGGGTTAACCTCCCCCGGTGTCCGCAACGAGCTCCCGCACCGCCCTGACCGACGGCATACGTTTCGCCTTCGGCACCCTCACCGTCCTGCCCGTCACCGTCACCCGCTGGGACCGGGACGCCGCCCGCGCCGGCATGGTCTGCGCCCCGCTGGCCGGCCTGGCCGTCGGGGTCGCCGCGGCCGCGCTCGGCGGGGCACTGGCCCTGCTCGGGGCGGGCGCGCTCCTCGCCGCGGTCGCCTCCGTCGCGGCGGGGGCGGTGCTCACCCGGGGCCTGCACCTCGACGGCCTCGCGGACGTCGCGGACGGCCTGGGCAGCGGTAAGCCCGCGGCCCGGGCGCTGGACATCATGAAGCAGTCGGACATCGGCCCGTTCGGCGTCGTCACACTGGTTCTCACGCTGCTCGCCCAGATCGCCGCGCTGGCCCAGCTCTACGCGGACTCCTGGATCCACGGCGCCGTCGCGGCAGCCGCCTCGGCGGTGACGGCCCGCCTCGCCCTCACCCTCGCCTCCCGCACCGGCGTCCCGGCCGCCCGCCCGGAAGGACTGGGCGCGGCCGTCGCCGAGACGGTGCCGCCGAAGGCCGCGCTGCTGACGGGCGCGGTGATCACGGCGCTCGCGGCGCTCCTGTCCCCCGGCGCGGCGCTCGGCGTCGTCCTGGGCTGCGCGGCGGCCGAGGTGCTGCTGCGCCGGTGCGTACGCCGGTTCGGCGGGGTGACGGGGGACGTGTTCGGAGCGGTGGCCGAGACGGCGGCGACGGCAGCACTGCTCACACTGACCCTCACCTGACCCCGAGCAAGCCCCTCCGGCGCTTGAGGAGCGGGGTCCGGGGCGGCGCCCCGTGGCGGCACCTCGGAGGGCCCGCGGACCGGACACGGGCGTAGGCTCCCATCCGGGCCACCCAAACCCCGAGCCACGAAAGAGGGACCTCACCACAGTGACTGCTCTGACTCTCAGCACCGCCGCCCCCAGCGGCCTGCGCGCCGACGCCGTCGTCGTCGGTGTCGCCAAGGGCGACAAGGGCCTGGTCGTCGCGCCGGGCGCGGAGGCCGTGGACAAGGCGTACGACGGCAAGCTCGCCTCCGTCCTGGAGACCCTCGGCGCCACCGGCGGCGAGGGCGAGGTGACCAAGCTCCCCGCGCCCTCCGGTTTCAAGGCGCCGGTCGTGCTCGCGGTGGGTCTCGGTGCCCTGCCCGCCAAGGAGGAGGCGTTCGAGGCCGAGTCGCTGCGCCGCGCCGCGGGCGTCGCCGCCCGTACCCTCGCCGGTGCCAAGAAGGCCGCGTTCGCGCTGCCCGTCGCGGACGCCGAGGACGCCGGTGCGATCGCCGAGGGCGCGCTGCTCGGCGCGTACTCCTTCGACGCCTACAAGGAGTCCGCCCAGGACGCGAAGGCCGCCAAGGCCCCGCTCGCCGAGGCGGCCCTGCTCGGCGTCAAGCCGCGCGACAAGGCGTACAAGGCCGAGATCGAGCGCGCCACGGCGCTGGGCGAGGAGCTGAACCGCGCCCGCGACCTGGTCAACACCCCGCCGAACGACCTCAACCCCGAGGCCTTCGCCGCCGTCGCCCAGGCCGCCGGCAAGGAACACGGCATCAAGGTGCAGGTCCTCGACGAGAAGGCCCTCACCAAGGGCGGTTACGGCGGCATCCTCGGTGTCGGCGCCGGCTCCACCTCGGCCCCGCGCCTGGTGAAGCTCTCCTACACCAGCTCCAAGGCGAAGAAGCACCTCGCGTTCGTCGGCAAGGGCATCACGTACGACTCGGGCGGTATCTCGCTCAAGCCCGCCGGGCACAACGAGACGATGAAGTGCGACATGGCCGGCGCCGCCGCCGTGTTCGCCGCCGTCGTCACCGCGGCCCGCCTCAAGCTCGACGTGAACGTCACGGGCTGGCTGGCGCTGGCCGAGAACATGCCGTCCGGCTCCGCCACCCGCCCCGGCGACGTGCTGCGCATGTACTCCGGCAAGACGGTCGAGGTCCTCAACACGGACGCCGAGGGCCGCCTGGTCCTGGCCGACGCCCTGGCGAAGGCCTCCGAGGAGACCCCGGACGCGATCGTCGACGTGGCGACGCTGACCGGCGCGATGGTCCTCGCGCTCGGCAACCGCACGTACGGGATCATGGCCAACGACGACGCCTTCCGCGCCTCGATCCACGAGATCGCGGAGGAGGTCGGCGAGCCGTCCTGGCCGATGCCGCTCCCGGCCGACCTGCGCAAGGGCATGGACTCGGCCACCGCCGACATCGCCAACATGGGTGAGCGGATGGGCGGCGGCCTGGTCGCCGGTCTCTTCCTGAAGGAGTTCGTCGGCGAGGGCATCACCTGGGCCCACCTCGACGTCGCGGGCCCCGCCTTCAACGAGGGCGGCCCGTTCGGCTACACGCCCAAGGGCGGCACCGGCTCGGCGGTCCGTACGCTGGTCCGCCTGGCGGAGCGCACGGCCGCGGGCGACCTCGGCTGACGCACCCGTCGCAGCGGCACTGACGACAGCCCCGGGCACGGATGCCCGGGGCTGTTCGCTCTGGACGAAAAGCACCGGTTCGCCCCGTGTGACCCAACTGGTTCCGGTGTAACCGGCGTCTCAGACCCCGGCCCGACGTCCCGCATGCCTGCGACAAGTGCGAGGATGGGGGGCGGCAGGACAGGGCCCCCACCACAGGGCCGAAGAACGAGCGGCCGAACACCAGCCGCCGCCCGGTCATCGGAGACCGGCGTACGGCGCACATGCATGGAGGACGTGACGTGGCGAACGACGCCAGCACCGTTTTCGACCTAGTGATCCTCGGCGGTGGCAGCGGCGGTTACGCCGCGGCTCTGCGTGCCTCGCAGCTGGGACTCGACGTCGCCCTGATCGAGAAGGGCAAGGTCGGCGGCACCTGCCTGCACAACGGCTGCATCCCGACGAAGGCCCTGCTGCACGCGGGCGAGATCGCCGACCAGGCCCGCGAGAGCGAGCAGTTCGGCGTCAAGGCGACCTTCGAGGGCATCGACATCGAAGCCGTCCACAAGTACAAGGACGACGTCATCTCCGGCCTGTACAAGGGCCTGCAGGGGCTGATCGCCTCCCGCAAGGTGACGTACATCGAGGGTGAGGGCAAGCTCTCCTCCCCGACCTCCGTCGACGTGGACGGCCGGCGCGTCGAGGGCCGCCACATCCTGCTGGCGACCGGCTCCGTGCCGAAGTCGCTGCCGGGTCTGGAGATCGACGGCAACCGCATCATCTCCTCGGACCACGCGCTGAAGCTGGACCGCGTCCCGCAGTCCGCGATCGTGCTGGGCGGCGGCGTCATCGGCGTCGAGTTCGCCTCCGCGTGGAAGTCCTTCGGCACCGACATCACCATCGTCGAGGGCCTCAAGCACCTCGTGCCGGTCGAGGACGAGAACAGCTCCAAGCTCCTGGAGCGCGCGTTCCGCAAGCGCGGCATCAAGTTCAACCTCGGCACGTTCTTCGAGAAGGCGGAGTACACGCAGGACGGCGTCCGCGTGACCCTCGCCGACGGCAAGACCTTCGACGCCGAGGTGCTGCTCGTCGCGATCGGCCGCGGCCCGGTCTCCCAGGGCCTCGGCTACGAGGAGCAGGGCGTCGCGATGGACCGCGGCTACGTCCTGGTCGACGAGTACATGCAGACCAATGTGCCCACGATCTCGGCCGTCGGTGACCTCGTCCCGACGCTCCAGCTCGCGCACGTCGGCTTCGCCGAGGGCATCCTGGTGGCGGAGCGGCTGGCCGGTCTCAAGACCGTCCCGATCGACTACGACGGCGTGCCGAAGGTGACGTACTGCCACCCCGAGGTCGCCTCCGTGGGCATCACCGAGGCCAAGGCCAAGGAGATCTACGGTGCGGACAAGGTCGTCGCTCTGAAGTACAACCTTGCGGGCAACGGCAAGTCCAAGATCCTGAAGACCGCGGGCGAGATCAAGCTCGTCCAGGTCAAGGACGGTGCCGTGGTCGGCGTCCACATGGTCGGCGACCGTATGGGCGAGCAGGTCGGTGAAGCCCAGCTGATCTACAACTGGGAAGCGCTGCCCGCCGAGGTCGCCCAGCTCATCCACGCCCACCCGACGCAGAACGAGGCCATGGGCGAGGCCCACCTCGCCCTCGCGGGCAAGCCGCTGCACTCGCACGACTGAGCAGCGTCCGCACCCGCCGCCCCCGTCGCAACTGGGCGCGACGACCGACCACAGACTTCCGCACTGCGGTATCCGTAGCTGCGCATCGTTAAAGGAGCAACAGAAACCATGGCGGTTTCCGTATCCCTTCCGGCGCTCGGTGAGAGCGTCACCGAGGGCACTGTCACCCGCTGGCTGAAGGCCGAGGGCGAGCGCGTCGAGGTCGACGAGCCGCTGCTGGAGGTGTCGACCGACAAGGTCGACACCGAGATCCCCTCGCCCGCCGCCGGCGTCCTGGCCTCCATCAAGGTCGCCGAGGACGAGACCGTCGAGGTCGGCGCCGAGCTGGCCGTCATCGACGACGGCTCCGGCGCCCCGGCGCAGGAGCAGGCCCAGGAGCAGGCCCCGGCCGCCGAGCCGGCCCAGCCCGCCGAGGCCGCGCCGTCCACCGAGGCCGAGGCCCCGGCCCCGGCCCCCACCGCCGAGGCGGCCGCCGGTTCCGGCTCCGCCGAGGGCACCGACGTGACGCTGCCCGCCCTGGGCGAGTCCGTCACCGAGGGCACCGTCACCCGTTGGCTGAAGGAGGTCGGCGAGGAGGTCGCGGAGGACGAGCCCCTCCTGGAGGTCTCCACCGACAAGGTCGACACCGAGATCCCCTCCCCCGTCGCCGGTGTGCTCCTGGAGATCACCGTCGCCGAGGACGAGACCGCCGAGGTCGGCGCCAAGCTCGCCGTCATCGGTGCGCCCGGTTCCGCTCCGGCCGCCGCGCCCGCGCAGCCCGCCGCCCCCGCTCAGGAGGCTCCGGCGCCGCAGCAGGCCGCCCCGGCCCAGGAGGCCCCGGCCCCGCAGGCTCCGGCCGCTCCGGCGCCGCAGGCCCCCTCGGCCCCGGCCCCGCAGCAGCAGACGCAGCCGGCGCCCGACCCGGCCCCGTCCGAGCCGGCCCCGGCCCCGGCCCCGGCGCCCGCGCCCGCGCCCGCCAAGGCCGAGGCCCCCAAGAGCCCCGCGCCCGCCCCGGCGGACGACGGTGCCTACGTGACGCCGCTGGTGCGCAAGCTCGCCGCCGAGAACAACGTGGACCTGTCCACGGTCAAGGGCTCCGGCGTCGGCGGCCGTATCCGCAAGCAGGACGTCACGGCGGCCGCCGAGGCCGCCAAGGCTCCGGAGCCGGCTCCGGCCGCCGCCCCGGCCGCCTCCTCGGCGCCGAAGTCCCCGGCCCTGGAGGTCTCCCCCCTCCGTGGCCAGACGGTGAAGCTGCCGCGCATCCGCAAGGCGATCGCCGACAACATGACCAAGGCGCTGCACGAGCAGGCGCAGCTCTCCTCGGTCATCGAGGTCGACATCACCAAGCTGATGAAGCTGCGCGGCCAGGCCAAGGACGGCTTCGCCGCCCGCGAGGGCGTCAAGCTCTCCCCGATGCCGTTCTTCGTCAAGGCCGCCGTCCAGGCGCTCAAGGCCCACCCGGTCATCAACGCGCGCCTGAACTACGACGAGGGCACGATCACCTACTTCGACTCGGAGAACGTCGGCATCGCCGTCGACTCCGAGAAGGGCCTGATGACCCCGGTCATCAAGGGCGCGGGCGACCTCAACCTCGCGGGCATCGCCAAGAAGACGGCGGAGCTGGCCGGCAAGGTCCGCACGAACAAGATCGCCCCGGACGACCTGTCGGGCGCCACCTTCACGATCTCCAACACGGGGTCGCGCGGCGCGCTCTTCGACACGGTCATCGTCCCGCCGAACCAGGTCGCCATTCTGGGCATCGGCGCCACGGTGAAGCGGCCCGTCGTCATCAACCACCCGGACCTGGGCGAGACCATCGCCATCCGGGACATGACGTACGTGACGCTCTCCTACGACCACCGTCTGGTGGACGGCGCGGACGCCGCCCGTTACCTGACGACGGTCAAGCAGATCCTGGAGGCCGGCGAGTTCGAGGTCGAGCTGGGTCTGTAGTACTTCCGAGTACTTTGGTGTCCGGCTGTAACCAGCCTCACCTGCGGCGCCCCCGTCCGGAGCACATCCGGGCGGGGGCGCCGCCGTATTGTCTAGGGCGTCAACTCCCTTGGCCCCCCGGAGGAGCCCTCATGACCACGCCGGTCGTCCACTCGCTGCGCGAGCAGATCCGCGAGCACATCGTGGAGGGGATCGTCAGCGGCCGCTGGAAGCCGGGTGAGCGCATCGTGGAGCGCCGGATCGCCACGGAGCTGGAGGTCAGCCAGACGCCCGTACGGGAGGCCCTGCGGGAGCTGGAGTCGCTGCGGCTGATCGAGTCGGCGCCCAACAAGGGAGTGCGGGTCCGCAATCTCTCGGCGGCCGACCTGGAGGAGAGCTATCCGGTGCGGGCCGGTCTGGAGGCGATCGCGGCGGAGCTGGCGTGCGGGCGGCTCGCCGAGGACTGCTCGGCGCTCGAACCGCACGTCGCCGCGCTGTACCGGGCCGACCGGGACGCCGACGGGACCGCGCAGGTGCGGCACACGGTCGGTTTTCACCGGGAGCTGGTGCGCGCCGCGGGTAATTCGGTGTTGCTGCACACGTGGGAGGGGCTCGGGATCGAGGTGTTCACCTCGCTGTCGATCCGGTGGCTGGGGACGGTGCAGCAGTCGTATGCGGAGGAGCACGAGGAGTTGGTCGCCGCGTTTCGGCGGCGGGATCCCGATATCGCGGCGTTGGTGAAGGCGCATGTTCTCGGGTGTGCGCCGCGTCCGTGAGGCCGTGTGCGTGTGCCATGTGCGGTGCGTCGCCCAGTGATCGCCGTGCGTGGCTGGTCGCGCAGTTCCCCGCGCCCCTGAAGGGCACTGCGTGCCCTCAGGCCTGGCACCTCGTGCCTACTTTTTTGATTCCGTGAGGTTTTACTCTTCAACCCTTTGATCGATCATCGATCACAGAGTTATTGTCGCGGACGGGTCTCCACCGGGACCCCGCCCTGTCCTGCCAAAGACCAAGGGCACCCCACCCCACCCCCTTCGACTCAGGAAGGCGTGCGGCGACTATGACCGACCCCATGCGCATCCAGCCGAGCGAGCTCGACCAGCTCCCGGACCGCGACCCCGAGGAGACCGCCGAATGGCAGGCCTCCCTGGACGCCGTCACCCAGGCGGCCGGGCCGCACCGCGCCGCGTACCTCATGCGGCGCACCCTGGAGCGCGCCGAGGCGGGCGGCCTGGCGCTGCCGAAGCTTCTTGAGACGGACTACGTCAACTCCATCCCCACCTCGGCCGAGCCGGACTTCCCCGGCGACGAGGCGATGGAAGCCAAGATCACCGCGTACAACCGCTGGAACGCGGCGGCGATGGTCACCCGCGGCAGCAAGTACGGCGTCGGCGGCCACATCGCCACCTTCGCCTCGGCCGCCTGGCTGTACGAGACCGGCTTCAACCACTTCTTCCGCGGCAAGGAGGGCGACGGCTCGGGCGACCAGCTCTACATCCAGGGCCACGCCTCCCCGGGCATCTATGCCCGCGCCTTCCTCGACGGCCGCCTCAGCGAGCAGCAGCTCGACAACTTCCGCCGCGAGAGCGGCGGCGACGGCCTGCCGTCGTACCCGCACCCGCGGCGGCTGCCCTGGCTGTGGGAGTTCCCCACGGTGTCCATGGGCCTCGGCCCGCTCTCCGCGATCTACCAGGCGCGGTTCAACCGCTACCTGACGGCGCGGAACATCAAGGACACCTCGAACTCGCACGTCTGGGCCTTCCTCGGCGACGGCGAGATGGACGAGCCCGAGTCGACCTCGGCGCTCACGCTCGCCGCCCGCGAGGGTCTGGACAACCTGACCTTCGTCGTCAACTGCAACCTGCAGCGCCTGGACGGCCCGGTCCGCCCGAACTTCCGCGTGGTGCAGGAGCTGGAGGCCCAGTTCCGCGGCTCCGGCTGGAACGTCATCAAGTCCATGTGGGGCAACGCCTGGGACGAGCTGTTCCAGCTCGACACCACCGGCGCCCTGCTGCGCCGGCTGCGTGAGGTCCCGGACGCCCAGTTCCAGACGTACCAGACCCGCGACGTGGCCTACATCCGCGAGCACTTCTTCGGCGCGGAGCCGGCCCTGGTCGAGCTGGCCAAGGTGCTGTCCGACGCCAAGATCTCGGAGTGCTTCCACACCTCCCGCGGCGGCCACGAGCCCCGCAAGGTGTACGCGGCGTACAAGGCGGCCGTCGAGCACAAGGGCAAGCCGACCGTGATCCTCACCCAGACGGTGAAGGGCTTCACGCTCGGCAAGGGCTTCGAGTCCAAGAACGCCAACCACCAGATGAAGAAGCTGACCATCGACGAGTTCAAGGACATGCGTGACCTCCTTGACCTCCCGATCCCGGACAGCCGCTTCGAGGACGGTGTCGTCCCGTACGCGCGTCCCGCCGAGGACTCGCCCGAGCTGCGCTACCTCGCCGAGCGCCGTGCCGCGCTCGGTGGCCCGGCCCCGGCCCGGCGCACGCAGCCGCTCGCGCCGCTGCCCGCCCCCGCCGACAAGGCGTTCGCCGCCTTCGACAAGGGCTCCGGCAACCAGTCCGTCGCCTCGACGATGGCGCTCGTACGGCTTCTGAAGGACCTCGTACGGGACAAGACGTCCGGCAAGCGCTGGGTGCCGATCATCCCCGACGAGGCGCGCACCTTCGGCATGGAGTCGCTGTTCCCGTCGCTGGGTCTGTACTCGCCCAAGGGCCAGACGTACGACCCGGTCGACCGCGACCAGCTCATGTACTACAAGGAGTCCGAGTCCGGCCAGATCCTCAACGAGGGCATCAACGAGGCCGGCGCGCTCGCGGACTTCATCGCCGCCGCCACGTCGTACGCGACGCACGGCGAGCAGATGATCCCGCTGTACATCTTCTACTCGATGTTCGGCTGGCAGCGCACCGGTGACCAGTTCTGGCAGCTCGGCGACCAGATGGGCCGAGGCTTCGTGGTCGGCGCCACGGCGGGGCGCACGACGCTCACCGGTGAGGGGCTCCAGCACGCGGACGGCCACTCGCCGATGATCGCGGCCACCAACCCGGCGGCCCTGTCGTACGACCCGGCGTTCGCGTACGAGATCGCGGTCATCATGAAGGAGGGTCTGCGCCGCATGTACGGCGAGGCCCGGCCGGGCGAGGACCAGGACGTCTTCTACTACCTGACGGTCTACAACGAGCCGATGCCGCAGCCGGCCAAACCGGCCGTGAGCGGTCTCGACGAGGCCATCGTCAAGGGCCTGTACCGGTTCAACACCGCCGAGAGCGCCGGTCTCTCGCCGGTCGCGAACGCGCCGCGCATCCAGCTGCTCGGCTCCGGCACGGCGATCCACTGGACGCTCCAGGCGCAGAAGCTGCTCGCCGAGGAGTGGGGCGTGGCCGCCGACGTGTGGTCCGCCACCTCGTGGACGGAGCTGCGCCGCGACGCGCTGGAGGCGGACGCCGCCCTGCTGCGCGGCGAGGACCGGGTGCCGTACGTGCGCCGCGCGCTCCAGGGCGTCGAAGGTCCGGTGCTGGCCGTCTCCGACTACATGCGCCAGGTCCCGGACCAGATCGCGCAGTGGGTCGAGCAGGACTGGTCCTCGCTGGGCGCGGACGGCTTCGGTCTCTCCGACACCCGTGAGGCCGCCCGCCGCCACTTCGGCGTCGACGCGCAGTCGATCGTCGTCGCGGCCCTGGCCCAGCTCGCCCGCCGCGGCGAGGTCAAGGCGACGGCCGTGAAGGAGGCGCGCGAGCGCTACGGCCTGTAGGTCTTCCCCTGCGCGTGCCCCGTCCCGATTGCCGGGGCGGGGCACGCGTGCGTGAATGGACGGGTCGCCGAGGGGGGCGCCCGTGGGAGGCATGCGCGTGCAGATTTCCAAGACCCCCTCCGCGCCCTGCTGGGCCGAGCTGTCCACGCCGGACCCGGGCGCGGCCCGCGCCTTCTACGAGGCCCTGTTCGGCTGGCGGTCCCGCCCGGCCGAGGGTGCGGCGGGTGACGAGTACCGCATGTTCGCGCTCGACACCGAGGACGGGCACCTGGTCGCCGGGGTCGGGCCGGTCTCCGGTCCGCGCCGGTCCGCGGGCTGGCTGCCGTACTTCCAGTCGAGCGGCGCCGAGGCGGTGGCCGCGCGCGTGCGAGGCAACGGCGGACAGGTCGTCGCGGGCCCGGTCCCGGCCCCCGGCCAGGGCAGGCAGGCGCTCTGCCAGGACCCGGCGGGCGCCGCGTTCGGGCTGTGGGAGCCGCTGGCCCACGCCGGGTTCGAGGCGGTGAACGTGCCGAGCAGCTTCTGCTGGTTCGAGCTGCTCACCCGGGACCCGGCGGGCGCGGTCGACTTCTACCAGGCGGTGCTGGGCTGGGGCACGCGACCGTGGCCCGCCGGGGCGAGCGGCCCGGACGCGTACACGCAGTGGACGGTCGCCGACGACGCGTTCGGCGGGATGGTCGATATGTCGGCCGGCCCCTTCGCGCCCGGCACGCCCCCGCACTGGAACCTGTACGTCGCCGCGGACGCCCCGGACGCCACCGCCGCGCGCTGCGCGGAGCTGGGCGGCCGGGTCCTGGTGGCGCCGACGACGGTGCCGACGGGCCGCTTCGCGCTCCTCGCGGACCCGCAGGGCGCGACGTTCTCGGTCATGCACGGCGCGCCCGGGGTGTGAGCGCCGGTCCGCGGCCGGCCACCGCGGTGCGCTGTCACCGCGGCGGTCCATGATGACCGCATGCGTGCTGCCCGCCTGATCAGAATGGTGCTGTTGCTCCAGTCCCGGCCGTCGATGACCGCGGCCCAGCTCGCGCGCGAGCTGGAGGTGAGCGAGCGGACGGTGACGCGGGACGCGCAGGCGCTGTCGGAGGCGGGCGTGCCGGTCTACGCCGACCGGGGCAGGGCGGGCGGCTACCGGCTGCTGGGCGGCTACCGGACGCGGCTGACCGGTCTTGCCCGGGGCGAGGCGGAGGCGCTGTTCCTCTCCGGGGTGCCGGGCGCGCTGCGGGAGATGGGCCTGGACGACGCGGCGTCGGCGGCCCGGCTGAAGGTGTCGGCGGCGCTGCTGCCCTCGGTGCGGGACGCGACGCGGACGGCGGCGCAGCGGTTCCACCTGGACGCGCCGGGCTGGTTCCAGGAACCGGCGACCCCGCAGCTGCTGCCCGTGATCGCCGAGGCGGTCTGGGACGACCGGGTGCTGCGGGCCGCGTACCGCCGCCGGGAGGACCGGCAGGCCCCGGCCGAGCGGGAGCTTGAGCCGTACGGGCTCGTGCTCAAGGCGGGCGTCTGGTACCTGGCGGCGGCCGTGCGCGCCGGGGACGGCGGGGCGGCGGAGCGCCGGGTGTACCGCGTGGACCGGTTCACCGCCGCGGCGCCGGCGGACGAGCGGTTCGAGCGGGACGCGGGGTTCGACCTGCCCGCGTTCTGGGACGAGCGGGCGGCGCAGTTCGCCCGGGCGATCCTGCGGGCCGAGGTGGTCGTCCGGCTGACGGCGGACGGCCTGCGGCGGCTGCCGTACGTCACCGACCGGGCGGCCGCGCGGGAGGCCGTGGACGCGGCGGGTCCGGCCGGCGCGGACGGGCGGGTGACGGTGACGCTGCCGGTGGAGTCCGAGGAGGTCGCCTACGACCAGCTCATGACGCTCGGGCCGGAGGCGGAGGTGGTGGCTCCGGCTGCGCTGCGGGAGCGGTTCGCGCGGGCGGCGCGGCAGATGCGGGAGCGGTACGGGTGAGCGCCGGGCGCGGGCACGGGCCGCGCCCGGTGTGCCCGGGGCATGTGCGCGCGTAACGAAGTGGCGCAGGTCCGGCGCTCGGCGTGCGCCCCCTGGGCCCAGGGCCGATGCTTGTCCCGTGATGGACGAGACCGAGTTCTGGGAGATCGTGGACAGCACCCGCGAGGCCGCCGAGGGCGACCCCGAGGACCACGCCGAGCTGCTCGTCGACAGACTGCTGCGCTCCGACCCCGACGCGGTGCTCGACTTCGCCCGGCACTTCGAGGCCCGCTACAACCGCGCCTACCGCTGGGACCTGTGGGGCGCCGCCTGGGTGCTGCTCGGCGGGGCGAGCGACGACGCGTTCGACTACTTCCGGTGCTGGCTGATCGGCCAGGGCCGTGAGGTGTTCGAGGGCGCGCTGCACGATCCGGACTCACTCGCGGAGTCGCTGCGCGACTTCGACGAGGAGGTGGACGGGGACGGTGAGGAGCTGGGGTACGCGGCGGACGAGGCGTACGAGGAGCTGACCGGGGCGGTCGCCCCCGATCTGGGCATCGCGCCCGCCCCGGCGGACCCCGAGGGCACGCCCGTCGACTTCGAGGACGCGGAGGCCATGGCGCGGCTGTATCCGCGCCTGACAGAACGGTTCGGCTAGCCGCCGGGGAACGGGTGTCCGGTCGTTGGTTGAGGTGCCGGTCCGGTGGGGGCTGGTCGCGCAGTTCCCCGCCCCTGAAGGCATGCGGCTTCGCCGCGCCTTCCCCTGGAGGTCGCGCACGCAGTGTGCACCTTCAGGGGCGCGGGGAACTGCGCGAGAAGCCCCACCGGACCGGTACCCGACGGCTCACGCCGCGCGGATGGCCTGTTCCAGGTCCGGGAACGCGAAGGTGAAGCCCGACTCCAGCAGCCGGGCCGGCACTGCCCGGGTGGAGCCCAGAACGTCCCCCGCCATCTCCCCCAGCACCAAGCGGAGCGCGACCGCCGGGGCGGGGACGAGGGCGGGCCGGTGCAGGACCCGGGCCATCGCCGCGGTGACCTCCCGGTTGGTCGCGGGGTGCGGCGCCGTCAGGTTGACGGGGCCGGAGACGTCCTCGCTGTCCAGGAGGTGGCGCAGGGCCGCCACGTGGTCGTGGAGCGCGATGTAGGACCAGTACTGGCGGCCGTCGCCGAGCCGCCCGCCGAGCCCCGCCTTGAACAGCGGGAAGAGCTTGGCCCAGGCGCCCCCGGAGCGGGAGACGACAAGACCGGTGCGGGCCAGGACCGTGCGGATGCCGGCCTGGTGGGCGGGGGCGGTGGCCGCTTCCCACGCCACGCACACCGACGGCAGGAACCCCTCGCCCGCGGGGGCCGACTCGTCGACGGCGCGGCCGCCCGTGCAGCCGTAATAGCCGACGGCGCTGCCGTTGAGGAAGACGCGGGGCGGGGTGGGCAGCGCGGCGAGCGCCTCGGCGAGGGTGGTGGTGCCGAGGACGCGGCTGTCGCGGATCTCCCGCTTGTAGGCGTCGGTCCACCGGTGGTCGCCGACCCCGGCGCCCGCGAGGTTGACGACGGCCTCGCAGCCGGTGAGCCCGCCGGTGTCGACCTCCCCCTTCGTGGGGTCCCAGCGGATCTCGTCGGCCGCGCGTGGGGCCCGGCGGACCAGCCGCCGCACTTCGTGTCCGTCGGCGGTCAGGGAACGGACGAGCGCGGATCCGATGAGTCCGGAGGCGCCCGCCACCGCGATACGAGTCATGGCTCCATCCTGCCGGTCGTACAGTGACGCGCATGTCGCTGCCGCAGCCCCGCATCCGTTTCGCCGTGCCCGAGGACGACGAGGCTCTGGGCCGTATCGACCGGGACACCTGGTCGTACCTGCACGCGGTCGTGCCGCCCCCGCGGCCGCCCCACCCGCCGTTCTTCGGCGAGCGGTCCGGTCCGCGGGACCACCTCGTCGCCGAGCTGGCCGGCCGTGCGGTGGGCTACATCCGGCTCGCCCTGCCCACCCCGCTGCCCACGAACGCGCACGTCAGACAGGTACAGGGGCTCGCCGTCGCCACCGAGGCGCGCGGCCGGGGCGTGGGCCGGCTGCTGGTGCGGGCCGCGGTCGGGGAGGCCCGGCGGCAGGGCGCGCGGCGGATCACCCTGCGGGTGCTGGGCCACAACACGCCGGCCAGGAAGCTGTACGAGGCCGAGGGCTTCGTCGTCGAGGGTGTGCTCCCCGGGGAGTTCCTGCTCGACGGCGCGTATGTGGACGACGTTCTGATGGGGCGCTCGCTCCTCGACGGCGTCCGGCGGAGTGCGGCGGCCCGCGACTCATAGCAGGGTTGGTCCGTACGCCCGTACCTCCGTACGCCCCGTACACCCGTCCGCGAAGGGAGTCCGCCGGCATGACCTGGCCCGTGGGACGCCGCCGTGACGGGGAGGAGCGCGCCTGGCTGCGCGGAGCGCCGCCGCCGCGGTGGGTGCGCTGGCTGCCCGTCCTGCTGCTCGTCGGTCTCGGCGCGCTCCAGGCCGGCAGCGACCAGCATCTGGAGCTGGGCTTTCTGCTCGCCGCGATCCCGCCGCTGGCCGCGCTCTCGTACGGGTCCGCGGCCACGGCGCTGCTGGGCGGCCTGATCGTGCTGCTGCTGGCGCTGCCCGCGGCGGGGTTCGGCCGTCCGGGCAACAGCGACGTGCTGACGGTGATGTTCGTCTCCGCCCTCAGCGTGCTGATCGCGTGGGTGCGCAGCCGCCGCGACGAGCAGCTGGTCACCGTGCGGACGGTCGCGGAGGCCGCCCAGTTCGCGGTGTTGCCGCCGCTGCCCGACCGGGTGGGCACGGTGCGCTGCGCGGGCCTGTACCGGGCGGCGGAGCGCGGGACGCTGGTCGGCGGTGACTTCTTCGACGTGCGGCGCGGGCCGCGCGGGGTCCGGGCGGTCGTCGGGGACGTCCAGGGACACGGGCTGTCGGCGGTGGGCACGGTGGCGGGGCTGCTCGGCGCGTTCCGGGAGGCGGTGCTCGACCAGCCGGACCTGGCGGGTGTCGCGGCCCGGCTGGACCGGCGCCTGGTGGTGGACTCGGCGCAGGAGGAGCATCCGGAGCTGTTCGCGACGGCGGTGCTGCTGGAGTTCGCGGACGACTCGAGCGCCGTGCGGATCGTCAGCTGCGGCCACCCGCATCCGCTGCTGCTGCGCGACGGGCGGGTCACGGAGCTGCCGGTGCCGTCGGGGGCGCCGCTGGGGGTGGGGATCGGCGGGCTCGCGCCGCTGGAGGCGCTGACGGTGCGGCTGCGCCCCGGGGACCGGCTGCTGGCGCTGACCGACGGGGTGACCGAGGCGCGGGACTCCGCGGGCCGCTTCTATCCGCTGACGGCCCGGCTGCCGGGGTGGGCGGCCGAGGAGCCGGCGGCGCTGACGGACGCGCTGTGGCGGGACGTGCTGCGGTTCGCGGGGACGGTCCGGGACGATCTGACGCTGCTCGTCTTCGCTCCGGACGCCCCGGATGTGCCCGGCGGAAGGCGGGATGTGAACGTAGGGCCATGAAGAACCTGGGACTCCCGCACCGCCCGGGGCGCCGCCGCTCCGCGACCGCCGGCTGCGTCCTGCTGCTGCCGCTCACCCTCGCCTGCGTGGCCGGCTGCTCCGACGACGACACGGCCGCGCCGCCGGTGGCCTCCCCGGCCGCGACCGCCAGCGGCGCCCGGTGCGTGACCGGCGCGCTGCCCGCCGCACAGGGCGCGGACGCCGGGCCCGCGGCGACGGGCACGTACACGCTGGACAGCGGGGAGCGGACGGCGCGGCGCACGACGCCGTACAAGGCGCGGAAGAAGGACCGGTCGGCGCTTGTCGTCTCGGGGTCCGGGCAGCTGTCGACGCGCGACTCGAAGATCGGCAAGAAGGGTTCCACCACATCGGTGGCGGCCTCCCTCGACCACGGCCTGAACGCGGCGGCGCTGGCCCGTGACGGCGGCCGGCTGACGCTGTCCGGCGGCAAGCTCGTCACCACGGGCAAGGGCGCGACGGCCGTGTTCGCGACGGGCGAGGACGCGCGGGCGACGCTCAGCGCCAACAGCATCAGGACCTCGGGCACCGCCGCGCGCGGTGTGGCGGCGTCGCACGGGGGCGTGCTCGGCCTGACGTACGTGCAGATCGCCACGGCCGGTGCGCAGGCGCCGCCGGTCGCGGCCGGGCCCGGCGGGGCGCGGGTGACGGTGTCGGGCGGCACGATGACGTCGGCGGGCTGCGGTTCGCCCGGGGTGCGGACGGCCGGGGACGTGGCGGTCAAGGGCACCCTGTTCGACCTGGCGAACTCGGAGGCGTTCACCGTCGAGTCCGGCGGTTCGCTCGCACTGCGGGACGTCCGGGCGACGGCGGCCGCGGGCGGGGTGGTGTTGCGCGGCGAGGACACGGCGTCGTTCACCATGACGGGCGGCTCGCTCCAGGTGGCGGAGGGCGACCTCTTCTCGGTCCGGGGCGCCGACGCGGACATCGCGCTGGCCGGCCACGCGGAGCTGAAGGCGAAGGGCGGGGCGCTGCTGCGCGTCCGTGACCAGGGGCGCGTGACGTTCGGGGCGGACGACGAGCGGCTGAAGGGCGACGTCCTCGTCTCCGACGGCTCCGCGACGCTGGACCTGACCGGGTCGTCGAAGCTGGACGGCGCGGTCGCGGGCGCGTCGGTGAAGCTCGGCGCCGGTACGCGCTGGTCCGTGGCGGGGAACTCCACGGTCAAGGGCCTGGAGCTGCGCTCCGGGGCGAGCGTCGCCGGCACGATCGACGGGAACGGCCACACGGTGACGTACGACCGTGCCGCCAGCCCGGGACTCGGCGGAAAGACGTACCGGCTGACCGGGGGCGGGACGCTGCGTCCCGCCTAGGGTCACCGTCCGTCCCGGCCCTGGAGGTGGGCCGCCTGTTCCCGGATCGTGGGGAGCGCCGCCATCAGGGACTCGCCGGGGCAGTACGTCCCGTAGCCGTCGCGGTGGCCGGAGATCGCGTGGAAGTCGGCGCTGGTGCCTTTCTGGAAGCGGCTCAGGCTGTTGCTGGACCGCAGCCGCACGGTGGAGCGCGGGTCGACGCCGGACAGGCCGAGTTTCCACGCGGCGAGCCGGGCGATCGCGGCGGCCATCGCCTGGGGCACCGGCACGTCCTCGGTGAAGGTGCCGATCGCGGCGATGCCGGCCGTGCGCTCGTTGAAGCCCTGCGTGTGGGCGCCGACGACGGGACGTGCGACGCCGCCGGCGCGGCCCTCGTAGACGGTGCCGCAGCGGTCGACGAGGAAGTTGTAGCCGATGTCGTCCCACTCCTTGCCGCCCGCCTGGCCCGCGTAGATGTAGCGGATGATGCGGGGCGTGTCGGCGCAGTCGTAGCCGTTGGGCGAGTCGGTGTGGTGGAGGAAGACGGCGACGACGCGGTCCGCGTACCGGACGGGGTCCCGGTCGTAGGGGGCCGTGCCCGCCATCCACCGGGCGCGGCGCACGATGCGCGGCGGCTCGGCGGTGTGCGCGCCGGTCGCGGCCCGGACCACCGCGGGGGCGCGGTCCGCGTCGGCGGCCGGGGGCCCGGAGCGGGTGAGGACGGCGGCCAGCACCAGCAGACCGAGGAACAGGGCCGCGGTCGGACCGCACCGCACCCTCCGCATGACACGCACGCCTCCCACTCTCCGGCGCCGCGGAGTTGTGCGGTCGCCCACATGTCCGCCAGATGGCGGAACCGGCAGGGGCCCCGCGGTCGTTTGTCACCGATGTGGACCCGCGGATACCTGTGCTCGACATCGCGCTGCTCGTGCTGGCGCTCGCCTACGCCGTCTCCGGCTACCGGCGCGGGCTGCTGACGGGCTGTGTCTCGCTGGCCGGTTTCGTCGGCGGCGCCGTGGTCGGCGTGTGGCTGCTGCCCTTCGTCATGGACGGCGTCACGAACGGCACGTCGACGGCGACGGTCGTCGCGGTGCTGACGGTACTGCTGCCTGCGGTCGCCGGGCAGGCGCTGGCCGGGCGGCTCGCGGCGCGGGTGCGCGGCGGCATGGACCGGGCGCCGGGCCCGCTGCGGGTGGCGGACGGGATCGGCGGGGCCGCCGCGGGCGCGGTGGCGGTGCTGGTCGTGGCGTGGGTGGCGGCCAGCGTCCTCGCGGCGTCGTCCTCGGCGGTCCTGAACCAGGCGATCCGGGGCTCCGCCGTGCTGGGCGCGGTCCACGACACGATGCCGTCCACCACCCCGTCCTGGTTCTCCCGGGCCACCGGCGCGCTCACCTCGGCGGGCTTCCCGCAGGTCTTCGACCCGTTCGCCAACGAACCCTCGGCCGAGGTCGCCGAGCCGTCGGGGGACAACGTGACGGCGGCCGCGACCCGGGCCGCGCAGCGCGCCACGGTCAAGGTGGAGGGCGCCTCGGGCACCCAGGGCCGCGAGGGCAGCGGTTTCGT
This sequence comes from Streptomyces sp. NPDC006552, assembly GCF_040611655.1. Classification (NCBI taxonomy): domain Bacteria; kingdom Bacillati; phylum Actinomycetota; class Actinomycetes; order Kitasatosporales; family Streptomycetaceae; genus Streptomyces; species Streptomyces sp. NPDC006552. The sequence continues at coordinate 48,155 of NZ_JBEXOS010000015.1, read as the reverse complement.
CTACGCGTCCGAGCACGTCATGACCAACGCGCACGTGGTCGCGGGCATCGACGACCCGTCGGTCCGGGTCGGCGGGGTGGGCCGCGCGTACGACGCGAAGGTGGTCCTCTTCGACCCGGACCGGGACGTGGCGGTGCTGTACGTGCCGCGGCTGCGGGCCCCGGTCCTGCCGCTCGACGACAGTGCCGCGCGCGGCGACGCGGCGGTCGTGGCGGGCTATCCGCAGAACGGCGGCCTCGACCTCCAGGCCGCCACGGTCGCCGACACCATCCGGGCGGGCGGCCAGGACATCTACGGCTCGGGCCGCGTCACGCGTGAGATCTACTCGATCCGCTCCACGGTGCTGCCGGGCAACTCGGGCGGCCCGCTGCTGACGACGGACGGGCGGGTGTACGGCGTGGTCTTCGCCCGCTCCACGACGGACGCGGGGACGGGGTACGTGCTGACCGCCGCCGAGGTCGCCCCGGACGCGCGGCGCGCGGCGCACGCGACGACGCCGGTCGGCACGGGAGCGCTCGTCTCGTCGTGACGCCCGGCGGCGCCGGGCGCTGCCGGGGGCGCATCCGCGGGCGGCGCGTGCCCCCGTGCCGCCCCGCCGCGCGACTGCCCTCGACCGGTGGCGGACCTACCCTCGACCCCGACTCGGGTATCGCCCGGCTCCGTTCGGGGCATGACGCAGCCGGGACGAGCCGCCACCGGCCGCGCAACCCTGGGAGGGGCACGTGCTTGAGGCCGCGCACGCACAGGCAGAGGTCGTCGTCGTGGGGGCCGGGGTCGCGGGACTCGCGGCCGCCCGGCAGCTGGCCGGAGCGGGGGTGGGGGTGCTGGTCCTGGAAGCCGCGGGCGGGATCGGCGGCCGCCTGTCCACGGAGAAGGTCGACGGGTTCCGGCTCGACCGGATCGGCCGGCCGCTCTGCACCGCGTACCCCGGGCCGGACCCGGCCCGGGACCCGGCGGGCCTGGCGCTGCGCCTCTTCTCCCCCGGCGTGCTGGTGCACAGCGACGGCCACCGCTACCGGACCGGCGAACCGGCCGCCCCCCGGCGCACAAGGGGCGCATTCAGTACAGCGCGCGCCCTTGCGACCGCCCCCCGCCCGCCGCGGGGCGCCCGGCCCCCGCTCGGCGGCCCCGTGGACCACGCGCGGCTCGGCGCGGCCCTCGCCCGGTTCGCCGCCACCCCGCCCGCCCGGCTGCTCGCCCGCCCCGAACTCCCCGTCGGGCGCGCCCTGGCCGCCCGCGGTCTGCCCGCCAGGACCCTGCACGGTTTCGTCCGCCCGCTGCTGTCGGCCCTGCTGTGCGATCCGGAGCTGACGACGTCCAGCCGCTGCGCCGACCTCGCCCTGCACGCGTACGCCGCGGGCCGCCTCGCCGTCCCCGAGGGCGGCGCGGACGCGCTTCCCGAGCTGCTCGCGGCCGCCCTGCCGCCCGGCACCGTGCACACCGGTGTCCGGGTCACCGCCGTCTCCGCGAACTCCGTGACCACCGCCGACCACGGCAGCCTGCGGTGCCGTGCCGTCGTCCTCGCGACCGGCGCGGTGGCCGCCGCCGGGCTGCTGCCCGGCCTGCGCGTGCCCGCCTTCCACCCCGTGACCGTGGTGCACCACGCCGCGCCCCAGCCGCCGCTGGCCGAACCGGCGCTGCTGCTCGACGCCGACCGGCTCGGCCCCGTCGCGCACACCGCCGTCCTCAGCCAGGTCGACCCGGGCCGCGCGCCGGCGGGCCGGGCGCTGGTCTCCTCGACCGTGCTCGGGCCGCCGCCCTCCGAGCACGAGCTGCGGCGCCACCTCGCGCGCCTCTACGGCACGGGAACGGCCGGATGGGAGACCCTCGCCGTCCACCACGACCCGCAGGCCGTGCCCGCGATGCCCGCTCCGCACGACCCGCGCCGCCCCGTCCGGCTCCTCGACGGCCTCTACGTCTGCGGCGACCACCGGGCCACCAGCACCGTCCAGGGCGCCCTCGACTCGGCCCACCGCGCGGCCCGTGCCGCCCTGACCGACCTGGGGATCCGGTGCCCGGCGCCCGCCCCACCGGCCCGGCCCGCGGCGGCACACGAGGCGGCCTGAGACTCCGCCCGCTCCCGGGCCCGCCCCGCCGGGCCGCCGGTCACCCGAGCGCGGCCACCTTCTCCCGGTACCCGCGCACCGCCCCCGCGTCCCGGTAGGGCTCCAGGCGGCGTTCAAAGTCCCGTACGTACTCGTGCGCCCGCACCGACCGCATGTCCGCCGCCGCGGCAGCGGCCTCCGCGGCGAGCGCGCACGCCGCGTCCAGCTCGCCCAGGCCGAGCCGGGCGGAGGCCAGCACGACCCGGCAGAAGAGGCGGCTGCGCGCGAACCCCGGTGCCCGCAGCCGCAGCGACCGCTCCGCGTGCTGCGCCGCCGTCCGGTACAGCTGGAGGTCCCGGTGGCAGTGGCCGAACTCGTCCGCGAGCTGCGCCTCGTCGAAGTGCCGCGCCCACGGCGGCACGTCCTCCCCGCCCCGCGCCGCCTCCAGCGCCCGCTCGGCCCGCACCAGCGAGGACGTACAGGCGCGCACCTCACCCATCAGCCCGTGCCCGCGCGCCTCCACGGCGTGCAGCAGCGCCTGCAGCACGGCGGGCGCCGCGGAGCCGACCCCCTGCTGCGCGACCCGCGCCAGCTGCACCGCCTCCCGGCCGTGGCCGAGGTAGACGGCCTGCCGGCTCATGGTGATGAGGACGTACGCGCCGTACATCCGGTCCCCCGCGGCCTGCGAGAGCCGCAGCGCCTGCACGAAGTACCGCTGGGCGAGCCCGTGCGCCGCGATGTCGTACGAGGTCCAGCCCGCGAGCCGGGTGAGGTCGGCGACGGCCCCGAAGAGGCGCCGGCCGGTCTGTTCGCCGTACGTGCCGCGCAGCATGGGCTCGGCCTCGTGCTCCAGGTAGCGCACCAGCGCCTGGCGGGCGTGGCCGCCGCCGTAGGCGTGGTCGAGGGCGCGGAAGAGTTCGCCGACCGAGCGCAGCGCCGCGATGTCGCCGCCGGTCACCCGGTGGCCGGGCCCGCGCTCGGTCTGGGTGCGCTGCCGGGGCACGACGGGCCGCCCCTGGAGCGGTATCCGGGGCGTGGCCTCGCCCCGGACGACCCGGTCGTCGGCGTGGCCGATCAGCCAGTCGCGGCTGGGCACGACGAGTCCGGCCGGGGTGAAGGCGATCTTGCGCAGTTCGGCATGGCTGCCGGAGTCCTTGCGCCACAGGCCGCTGACGATGTCGACGGCCTCCTCGGGCGAGCCGGCGAACTCCAGGCCCGCGTAGACGGGCGCGCAGGCGTCGAGGCCGAGGTCCTGGGCGGCCAGGCGCCGGCCCAGGCGCCGGGTGAACACCTCGGCGATCAGCGCGGGCGTCGTCCCGCGCGGCTGCTGCCCGCGCAGCCATCTGGTCACCGACGTCTTGTCGTATCGCAGGTCGAGACCGTGTTCGAGCCCGAGCTGGTCGACGCGGCGGGCGAGGCCCGCGTTGGAGAACCCTGCCTCCGCGATGAGCGCGGCGAGCTGGCGGTTCGGTGTGCGCTGCGGAGGTCGTTCCGTCATCAGCTGTGCGGTCTCCTGCCTTCCGGGCCGGGGTGCAGCCCTCATGGAACGGCGCGAATGTAGCGGCGATATCCACCCCCGTTGGGGCGTTCGAGACGCCTTCATCCGATCGTGTGACGAACCCCGCGCGGAGTGGACGGCGCGGGGCGGGAAGGGGGAGGAGACGGGGCGGTCCGGAGGCTGCCTCCGCTCAGTCATACGATGCCTGTGCGCTACACCCAGAAGTACCTGGAAGGTTCTGCCCCGTGCCTCATATCGTCATCGACTACTCCGACGGCCTCGCCGGCACGGTCGACCTGCCCGCCCTCGTGGCGGAGCTCCACCCCCTCGTCGTCGACCGCGTGCGTTCGGTCGGCGTCGGCAAGACGTTCGCCCGCCCCAGCACCACGTACGTGGACGGCGTCGCGGCCCCGTTCCTGCACGTGGAGGTCGGGCTGCTGGCCGGCCGGCCGCAGTCCGTGCGGACCGCGCTGGCCGAGGACGTCCTCGCCCTGCTGGACAAACACGCCTCGGCGGCCCCCGGCACCACCTGCTCCGTCGAGGTCCGGGAGCTGGACGCCTCCTACCGCCTCTTCCCCACCCACTGAGCCCCGCGCCCGGCGCCGTACAGTTGTTCGCGGCGCGATATATGCACGGTGAAAGCTTGTAAGGGAGGCACTTGCCGTGAGTGAGTTCCGGTTCGTCCGCATGGGGTTCGGTGCGGACATGGTCGAGTACCAGGTCGCCTGGGACGAGCAGCGCCGTGTGCACGCCGCCCGTTTCGCCGACGAGGTGCCCGACACCTGTCTGCTCCTGGAGCACCCGGCGGTCTACACCGCGGGCAGGCGCACCGCGCCCGAGGAGCGCCCGCTGGACGGCACCCCCGTCATCGACGTGGACCGCGGCGGGAAGATCACCTGGCACGGGCCCGGGCAACTCGTCGGCTACCCGATCCAGAAGCTGCCGCGCCCGGTGGACGTGGTCGCGCACCTGCGCCGCCTGGAGGACGCCATGATCGCGCTCTGCGCGGAGTTCGGCGTCGCGACCTCGCGGGTGGAGGGCCGGGCCGGCGTCTGGGTCCTGGGCGACCCGGTGGCGGAGCGTCCCGAGCTCGGCGGCCTCACCCTCGATTTCGACCCGCGCGCGGCCGACCCGGAGTTCGACCCCCGGCTCAACGGCCCGGAGTACGCGCCGTCCAACGCGGGCCAGCGCCGCGAGGACCGCAAGATCTGCGCCATGGGCATCCGCGTCGCCAAGGGCGTGACGATGCACGGCTTCGCGCTCAACGTGAACCCGGACACCTCGAACTTCGACAAGATCATCCCCTGCGGGATTCGCGACGCGGGCGTCACCTCGCTCTCGTACGAACTGGGCCGCGAGGTCACGATCGAGGAGGTGCTGCCGGTCGCGGAGAAGCACCTGCGGGCCGTCCTCGCCGGCGCCGAGCTGCGCCCGCGCGTCATCGACCGGGCCCCGGCGTAACGGCCCGGCGGAAGCAGCGGGGAATGCACCCCGAAGGCCAGAGGTTGGCCGTCGGTGAGGGCCATGAACATCACGGGCGTACCCTGAGGTACGCCGAGGAATCAAAGCTTTAGGGAGCCGGTCGTGTCCGCAGTCGCACCCGACGGACGCAAGATGCTGCGCCTGGAGGTCCGCAACAGCCAGACCCCCATCGAGCGCAAGCCCGAGTGGATCAAGACCCGGGCGAAAATGGGCCCCGAGTACACGAAGATGCAGAACCTCGTGAAGTCCGAGGGCCTGCACACGGTCTGCCAGGAAGCGGGCTGTCCCAACATCTACGAGTGCTGGGAGGACCGCGAGGCCACGTTCCTCATCGGCGGCGACCAGTGCACGCGGCGCTGTGACTTCTGCCAGATCGACACCGGCAAGCCCGAGGCCCTCGACCGCGACGAGCCGCGCCGCGTCGGCGAGTCCGTCGTCACGATGGACCTGAACTACGCCACGATCACCGGCGTCGCCCGCGACGACCTCGAGGACGGCGGCGCCTGGCTGTACGCGGAGACGGTGCGCCAGATCCACGCGCAGACCGCCGGCCGCGCCGAGGGCCGTACGAAGGTGGAGCTGCTGGCTCCCGACTTCAACGCGGTCCCCGAGCAGCTGGCCGAGGTCTTCTCCTCCCGCCCCGAGGTCTTCGCGCACAACGTCGAGACGGTGCCGCGCATCTTCAAGCGCATCCGCCCCGGCTTCCGCTACGACCGCTCGCTCAAGGTCATCACCGACGCCCGCGAGTACGGCCTCGTCACCAAGTCCAACCTGATCCTGGGCATGGGCGAGGAGCGCGCCGAGGTCAGCGAGGCCCTGCGCCAGCTGCACGACGCGGGTTGCGAGCTGATCACCATCACGCAGTACCTGCGGCCCTCCGTGCGCCACCACCCCGTCGAGCGCTGGGTCAAGCCGCACGAGTTCGTGGAGCTGAAGGAGGAGGCCGAGCAGATCGGTTTCTCCGGTGTCATGTCGGGCCCGCTGGTCCGCTCCTCGTACCGCGCGGGACGGCTGTTCCAGATGGCCGTGGAGAAGCGCGGCGCGTACGTCGCCTCGCAGGCGGTCTGAGCCGGGCGGACGCCGGGGGCGGGGGTCCGGCGTCCTGGCCGGACCGGGATTCCGGTTCGGTCAGGACGCGCTCGCGTGTGAATTCACGCACAAGCGACTACCCCCGGTATCGGCCGGGAAGCCGCGCTCCGCGCCGTCCCCGCAGCTGAGGACGGCCGCCGGGGCCGCGGCCCGGCCCCGACCGCGGACCCCGGGGCTTCACGGAGGTTTGACCGCCCGGTCACGCCCTGGTAACACCAATCAGTGACGCTGTACTCACACCTCGTACACCTTCCATCCAGGCCGTGCTCCGACTCCGAGGGGGGACCCCGCCCATGCAGGCCGCGCCCGTACGCGCCACCGCGATCCCGACGTTCACCGGCGCACTGCGCGCCGTGGAGTCGCTGCTGATGAGCAGTGGCCAGCGCACCGCACGCCGCAACGCCTGGACCTCCGTCCTGGAGGACCGTCGCCGCGCCCAGGACCGGGTCGAGGCCCAGCGCGTCCTCGAAGCGGTCGGCACCGTCCACGGCTGACCGGCCCCGGGCCGGTGCTGCTGTTCAACGGCGGCCCCCGGCCACGTAGACTTCACGCATGGCGAGGAAGGAACCTGCAGCGGACGCTGCAAACACCGGGCGGCTCAAGCAGATCGCTCTGACCTACAAGATGACCCGCAAGGCCGATTCGAAGATCGGTCTTGTACTCGCGGCTGTGGGAATCGTCACCTTCGGTGTCTTCCTCGCGATCGGTTTCTTGATCGGTCACCCCATCTATCTCGGAATTCTCGGCTTGCTGCTCGCCTTCCTCGCGATGGCGATCATCTTCGGGCGCCGCGCCGAGCGAGCGGCCTTCGGGCAGATGGAGGGCCAGCCCGGCGCGGCGGCCGCCGTGCTCGACAACATCGGGCGCGGCTGGACGACGACCCCCGCGGTCGCGATGAACCGCAGCCAGGACGTGGTGCACCGCGCGGTCGGCAAGGCCGGCATCGTGCTGGTCGCCGAGGGCAACCCGAACCGGGTGAAGTCCCTGCTGGCCGCCGAGAAGCGGAAGATGGCCCGCATCGTGGCGGACGTGCCGGTCCACGACCTGCTCGTCGGCAACGGCGAGGGTCAGGTCCCGCTGAAGAAGCTCCGCACCACCATGCTGAAGCTGCCCCGCGTCCTGCCCGGCCCCCAGGTCACCGCGACCAACGACCGGCTGCGGGCGATGGGCGACCTGATGGCGAACATGCCGCTGCCGAAGGGACCGATGCCGAAGGGTATGCGGATGCCGCGCGGCGGCAAGACGAGGTGACGTCCGTCGCCGCTTGAGTTCGCGAAAAGGCGCCCCGGGCTTGTGCCCGGGGCGCCTTTTCGTCTGCGGCGTGCTCGTTTTGTCGGTCCCCGCGCCCCTCATCGCCCCTCATGGGGCTGCGGCGGAGCCGCATGCTCCGGGGGCGCGGGGAACTGCGCGAGAAGCCCCACCGGCGCGCAGCCGAAGAAGGCACCCGCTCAGATACGGACCTCGACGGACCGGGCCAGCCGGTCATGCAGCCCGCGCCCGTCCCGGTCCCAGATCAGCGCGGGGATGGCCACGCACAGCAACACCGTCCGCACGACCGCCCGCCCGAAGGGCAGCCGCCCCCCGCCCGCCTCGGCGACGACCCGCAGCCCGAACAGCCGCTTTCCGGGCGTGCAGCCGATCGTGCCGACCGTCAGCACGCCGAGCGCCAGGAAGACGAGCAGTGCCCAGTTCCCCGTAGCCGGGGTGTAGCCCTGTGTCACCAGCCCGTATGCGATCAGCATGCACAGCGCCCAGTCGACGACGAGGGCCCCGAAGCGCCGGCCGGGACGGGCGACGGAACCGGGGCCATGCTCCGGCAGACCGAGCTGCTCCCCGCGGTACCCGAAGTCCGCGCCCGACTGTTCCAGGGCCTCGCGGGGCCCGGACAGCCACGATCCCATTGCTTCCCTGTTGTCCACCCGTCCACGGTACTGCGCCCGCGGGGCGCCCCCGCCCGACCCCCCTGGTCCGGTTAACTTCGGCGAAACAAATGGGTCATGCTTGAGAAACCACGTCTGCCTATGGTCAGGTCCAGCGTGTGCCACCGCACCGGCCGCACGACCGAGCTGCAAACCCCGCCCCGCCCCGGGTGGGAGTAGGAGGAGTTGGATGTTCCAGAACGCCGATGACGCCAAGAAGTTCATCGCGGACGAGGACGTCAAGTTCGTAGACGTCCGCTTCTGCGACCTGCCGGGTGTGATGCAGCACTTCACGGTGCCGGCTGCGGCGTTCGACCCGGCCGAGGAGCTCGCCTTCGACGGCTCCTCGATCCGCGGCTTCCAGGCCATCCACGAGTCCGACATGGCGCTCCGCGCCGACCTGACCACCGCGCGCGTGGACCCCTTCCGCCGCGACAAGACGGTCAACATCAACTTCTTCATCCACGACCCGATCACGGGCGAGCAGTACTCCCGCGACCCGCGCAACGTGGCGAAGAAGGCCGAGGCGTACCTCGCCTCCACCGGCATCGCCGACACCGCGTACTTCGGCCCCGAGGCCGAGTTCTACGTCTTCGACTCGGTCCGCTTCGAGACCTCCGCCAACCGCTCGCTCTACGAGATCGACTCCGAGGCGGGCGCCTGGAACACCGGCGCGGTCGAGAACAACCGCGGCTACAAGGTCCGTTACAAGGGCGGTTACTTCCCGGCCCCGCCGGTCGACCACTTCGCCGACCTGCGCGCGGAGATCTCCCTGGAGCTGGACAAGAACGGCCTCCAGGTCGAGCGCCAGCACCACGAGGTCGGCACGGCCGGCCAGGCGGAGATCAACTACAAGTTCAACACGCTGCTCGCCGCGGCCGACGACCTGATGCTCTTCAAGTACATCGTGAAGAACGTCGCCTGGCGCAACAACAAGACCGCGACCTTCATGCCGAAGCCGATCTTCGGTGACAACGGCTCGGGCATGCACGTCCACCAGTCCCTGTGGGCCGGCGGCGACCCGCTCTTCTACGACGAGCAGGGCTACGCGGGCCTCTCGGACATGGCGCGCTACTACATCGGCGGCATCCTCAAGCACGCCCCCTCCCTCCTCGCCTTCACCAACCCGACGGTGAACTCGTACCACCGCCTGGTCCCGGGCTTCGAGGCGCCGGTCAACATGGTGTACTCGCAGCGCAACCGCTCCGCGGCCATGCGTATCCCGATCACGGGCTCGAACCCGAAGGCCAAGCGCGTCGAGTTCCGCGCGCCGGACCCGTCCTCCAACCCGTACCTCGCGTTCTCCGCCCTGCTGATGGCGGGCCTGGACGGCGTGAAGAACAAGATCGAGCCGGCCGAGCCGATCGACAAGGACCTCTACGAGCTGGCTCCCGAGGAGCACGCCAACGTCCAGCAGGTCCCGACCTCGCTGCCCGCGGTCCTCGACGCGCTGGAGGCGGACAACGAGTACCTCCAGGCGGGCGGCGTCTTTACGTCCGACCTGATCGAGACGTGGATCGACTACAAGCGCACGAACGAAATCGCCCCGATCCAGCTGCGGCCGCACCCGCACGAGTTCGAGCTGTACTTCGACATCTAGGAGGCCGCAGGTCAGAGCGGAGCCCCGCTCGTCTGCCCCCACCTGTAGGCCGTTGGCCGTGAACTCCCGGTTCCGGGAGTTCACGGCCAACGGCCTTTTCCTCGTGCGCCGCTCTACCAGTCCCCCGGCACATCCCTGCTGTCGATGATGTCCCGGGACACGTCCGCGACCTTGCGGCGGTGGGCGCGGGCGTAGCTGCGCAGGCCCGCGAAGGCCTCGTCGGAGGAGAGGCCGCGGCGGGCCACCACGATGCCCTTGGCCTGTTCGACCACGACCCGGCTGGTCAGGGCGTGTTCCAGCTGGCCCGCCAGGACCCGGCTCTCGACCACCTCGCGCTGGAGCGCGAGCGTGTGCGCGCCCGCGTCGGCGAAGGTGCGGGCGAGCGCCAGGGCCTTCTCGTCGAGGTCGCTGTCCGGCGCCCCGAACAGGACGAGCGCGCCGCCTGGGCCCTCCTTGGCGGGCAGGGGCAGCGCGGTGATCCTGCCATGGCCGAGGGACCTGGCACGGGCCGTCCAGCGCGGCCAGCGGGCCCGCATGGGCGGCGTGCTGACGTCCACGTCGATGAGGGCGCGGCCCGTCGTGCGGACGTCGTAGCCGGGGCCCTCCCGCCACTGCGCGGCATCCCCCGCGAGGGTGCGCAGGGCGGGGTCGGTGCCCTCCGTGCGGCCGCTCTCCCGGCCGGGGGCGTAGTGCACGGTCGCGCCCGGCGCGTCCAACAGCAGCCGGCCTCCCTCGACCAGCGTGGCCAGCAAGCTCTGCGTGTCGAGCGGGTCCCGCGCGGCCGCCCCCGCCAGCTGGGCGAAGACCGCGGCGAGCTCCTGCTCCTGCAGCGTCACGGTGAGGGACCCTTTCATCCTGAGTCTCAGTTGTCCGAGGACGATATCCCGGGCCGCGTCCCGGGGGCCCGCCCGGGGGAACGCGCGGGCTCCGCCCCGTGCCGGTGCACCGCCGCCCCGGCTACGGACGGGCGCTGCCGGACGGGCCGAGGCGTTCTGCCCGGTCCACACCGCCGCGCGACTCCACGAGCGGGGAGGCGGGCCGTTGAGCGTCCGCCGGGCACGGTGACGTGTCGGCGAGGCGTCCCCTTCAGACCGTGTACAGCCCCGTGTGCAGGTTGTGTCAGGGTGTCGGAGCGCTCCGCGTCTGCGCCATCAGCAGCACGACACCGCCGGGATGACCGTCGAACGGGCTGCACAGCACGGAGCAGTTGATGTCCCGGCCGTGCCGGTCGACCGCGGCGATCACCACCGGGTCACCGCCCCGGCCGGTCGCGACGCACTCCTCGACGGCCGGCCGCAGTTCCCCGGTGGGCAGTCCGAACTCCAGGCCGAAGAAGGGCCGGCCGAGCACCTCGTCCTGACGCGGGCCCCACAGCTCGCCCGCGCCGGCGTTCCAGTTCCTGACGGTGAGTTCCTTGTCGAGGACGACGACCGCCGCCACCGCCGCGGCCGAGGGGAGACCGCCGTTCAGACTCAGACATGGCCGGGCCTCGTCGCCTCCCTTGGCGTCCCAACCCTGGTGGACAGAAGCCGAGTTCATTGGGCATTGCCCCCAACTCACCGTATCCGTCAGTGGCGCAGCGCCCGGACGATGTCGGCGCTGATGTCTCCGTCGAGCGTGCGGTGGCTGCGGGCTTCGGCCTTCTTGGACGCGCCGCCGCCCACGTCGTTCACGTTGAGGGCGACCGTGTCGATGCGGTTGCCGCCGCTGTCCTTGAAGGCGACCAGGACGAGGTACGACTTCGCGTCCGAGTCCTTGTTCGTGACCGTGACCGGCACGGTGGCCCTGCCGTCGTCCTTCGTCACGTCGCCGAGCCGTACGTCGCTCTTGGCGTCGGTGCCCGCCTTGAACTCGTCGACCTTCTTCTGCGCCTCGGCCGTCGCGGACGCCAGGACGCCCGCCGCCTTGGACGCGGCGTCGGACGGGCCGCCGTCCCCGTCCGAGCAGCCCGCCGCGCCGACGGCCAGGGCCGCCGCGAGCAGGGCCGCCGCGGTGCCTCGTACGCCTCGCACGTTCGCCATCCCGCACACCTCCGCCGCCGCGCCGCCCTTGTGGTCGCTCCAGTCAACGGTGCCCCGGCGGGGAGCCGCATGCCATGGACGGCAAACAGGTGATCCCGGGCGGGCCCGCGCGAGGAGGCGGGTCAGGGGCGTCACCCCTGACCCGCCTGGCGGCAGACCCGCCGGGGTCAGCGGCAGTAGCGCATCAGCGTCCGCACCATGTGACACGTCGTGTCCGACGGCGGGTGGATGCCGACCAGCTCGGCCGTGGCGCGGATCCTCTTGTTATGGGCCTGGTTCGGCAGGTAGACGCCCGAGTCGAGCAGGGCGATCGCCAGGCGCATGGCCTTGAGGCGGCGGTTGTGGGTGATGTACCAGTCACGAGGCCGTCCCGCGGGCAGCGGCCTCTTGGCGAGTGGCGCGTACGGCAGATCCATCAGCATCGGTGCGGCAGCCGGCACAGCCATCCTCCTGTCGCGAACTCGAAAGCCCCCGTCAGCTCTCGAACACTGCTTCTATTCTACTGCGGACCACTGACAAAAGCCGCTGGCCAGGCCCTACTTGAGGCGGTCACGGGAGGCGTCTCGCGTACCGTGGGCACCATGGAGATCTGGATCAACCCGGCCTGTTCGAAGTGCCGTGGCGCACTCACCCTGCTCGACGCCGAAGGCGCCGACTACACCGTGCGCCGCTACCTGGAGGACGTGCCCTCGCCCGACGAGATCCGCGCCGTTCTGGACCGGCTCGGGCTGGAGCCGTGGGAGATCACCCGGACCCAGGAAGTGGCCGCGAAGGAGCTGGGTCTCGCGTCGTGGGCGCGGGACGCGCGGGACCGCGAGCGGTGGGTCGAGGCGCTGGCCGCGCACCCGGAGCTGATCCAGCGCCCGATCATCACGGCGGACGACGGCACGGCCGTGGTGGGGCGCAGCGAGGAAGCGGTACGGGACGCGCTGGGCCGCGGCTGACAGTGCCACCCCGGGCGGCGTCCGTAGCAGCCGGTTGGTCCCCACCCGCCGCCCCGATGTCCTCGCAGCCCAAATCCCCGAACGCGTCCGGCTCCGCAGCGAGGACGGCAACCGATGGGGCGGGCGCCCCTCGGTGCAAGCAGCGTGCGACGAGGTCTCAGGACTGGGGTTCGCTCCGCAGGTCAACGAAGCCGGTTTCGATGTCGCCGCGGAAGGTGAGGGCTTCTTCGCCGATACCGAGGGCATCGAGCAGAAGGCCGAGGGCCGCGTCGACGTCGGACTGGGCGCGGCTCACCCAGACGAAGACATCGGGGCACGGGTTGCCCTCCACGCGGCTGAGCGCAAAGTCGATCTTCCGGATGCGGAACATCGCCGCATCCACGGCGCCCAAATCCTCCGAGCCCCGTTCGATGGTCAACCGCAGCCGCGCGGCCAGTACGTCCAGTGACGGCGACAGGCCGGCAACCACCCGGAAGGAGCCCGCCGCGTACTCCCACATACTGGCCTGGAAGGCTGGGTTCCGCTTGCCGCCCTGGTACGCCGGCGCGCGTTCCCAGTCCGGCTCCGGCCCGGGAACCTCAACCTCGGTCATGCGCCCTCCCCACCCCGCCGCCGAGTTGCGACCTCGCGCGTCGACAGCTCAGCTCCTGACGTCACGGCTCATCGACCCGGTGAATGTATACGGTCAGACCACTGACGACGCCCCGGGCCGCGTACGGGGACAGGGGGGCCGGGGCGTGGCGTCCGGGTCGGGGCCCGGGACGGGTGGGCCGGCCAGGTCTGTTTCCGGCCACGGAACGGCCGTGGACACCCACTTCTTGTGCGGGTGCCCTCTTCTTCGCGTACCGCATCTGCTTCAATATGGGCATGGCCAGCTTCCAGAACATCACCGCGCGGGGTCGCCGTCACGACCTCGAGCCGTTCTGGCCGTCCCGTCAGCACCACGACTTCGACCGGGTGTGTTGCCGCGCGACCCACGCGCAGGCCCTCTAACGCCGGCACTCGACGATCGAGTTGCGGCCTTCGGTCCGCGCGCACGACGTACGTCCCTCCCAGACGAACTCCTCGCGCGAAAGAGTTGACCACTCATGGCTGACGCCCGTTCCCTCGCCTCCCTTCCCGGCGCCCCCTCCCCCGCCCGTGCCCGGCTGCGTGCCGTCGAGCGGGACGAGGTGGCGCCCGCGCCGCTCGTGCCCAGCGTCGACGTGGCGGAGTTCCTGCCGCCGGGTGCCACGCTGCTGCCCGCGCCGGCGCACACCCTGCCCACGCTGCCGGGCCGGCCGCCGATGATCGGCTACCTGGTGCTCGTCCCGGCCGGCCGGCCGCCGGCCGAACCCCAGCCCGCCGAGGCCGCCGCGCCCGCCCCGGCCCGGTCCGACACGCTCATCGGCATCGACGACCTGACGCGCACCGCCAGCGTCCGGGGCCGTCAACTCGACCTCACGTACCTGGAATTCGAGCTGCTGGCGCACCTCGTCGCGCATCCGCACCGGGTGCACACCCGCGACCAGCTCGTCACCACCGTGTGGGGGTACGGGCACGTCGGCGACGGCCGCACGGTCGACGTCCACGTGGCCCGGCTCCGCCGCAAGCTGGGCGCCGAGCACCGCCAGGCGATCCAGACGGTGCGCCGCGTCGGATACAAGTACGCGCCGCCCGCCGGCCACTGAACCACGGCGCCGGGGTGTACCCAGCGCCACCCCGGCGCGGGTGCCGTCCCCACTGACCCGTCCGTCGTCACCGGCCACACTGTGCGGTGTACGGACGGGCGGGACGGACGGAGGGCGCGATGGGTGCCAGGGCAGTTCCGGCGGAGCGGCGCGCGGGCGCGGGCCGCTCGTGGCTGCGCGCGCGGGCACGGAGCGCCGGGGTGGCGGGGGCGCGGGGGCTGTGGGTCGCCGTGGCCGGGTTCACCGGGTCGCTCACCCTCTTCGTCCTCTCGGCGCTCTCGCTCGTGCTGATCGTCGCCGGGGTCGGCGTCGTGACCACGCCGTGGGTCCTCGGGCTCGGCCGCCACTGGGCGAACTGGCGGCGGGCCGTCGCGGCCGAGTGGTGCGGCGTACGCATCCCGGCGGCGTACCGGCCCTTTCCGGACGGAGTGCGCGGCGGGCTCCTCGGGCGGGCCGAGCGGTGCCGGCTGCTGCTCGGTGATCCGGCGACCTGGCGGGACCTGCGGTGGCTGCTCGCCGACGTGACGGCCGGATTCGTCACCGCGCTGCTGCCCGCGGTGCTGGTCCTCTACCCGCTGGAGGGGTTCGCGCTGGCGGCCGGCCTGTGGCGGGTCTTCACGGACGGCACGTACGTCGGCTGGTGGTACGGGTTCGTGCCGGTCAGCGGGCAGGGCACGGCGCTGCTCGCCGCGCTGCTCGCGATGGCGCTGCTCGCCACCGGCCTCGGCCTCGCGCCCGCGCTGCTGCGGGTCCACTTCCTGCTGACCCGCGCCGTCCTCGCCCCGGCCACCGGCGAACTGGAGGAGCGAGTGCGGGAGTTGACCCGGACGCGACGGGACGCCGTGGACACCTCCGCGGCCGAGCTGCGGCGCATCGAGCGGGATCTGCACGACGGGGCGCAGGCCCGGCTCGTGGCGGTGGGCATGGACCTCGGCACGGTCGAGGCGCTGATCGAGAAGAACCCGGCGAAGGCCAGGGAACTGCTCGCGCGGGCCCGGCAGTCGTCGGCCGAGGCGCTGACCGAGCTGCGCGACCTGGTGCGCGGGATCCATCCGCCGGTGCTCGCCGAGCGCGGACTCGGCGACGCCGTACGGGCGTTGGCGCTGCGGCTGCCGGTCGCGACCGAGGTGGAGGTCGAGGGGGCCGGGCGGGCCGACGCCCCGGTCGAGTCGGCCGCGTACTTCGCCGTCAGCGAGGCGCTGGCCAACGCGGTCAAGCACGCGGGCGCCGGGCGGATCTGGGTCGACATCGGCCATACCGGGGACCGGCTGCGGATCTCCGTCACCGACGACGGCGGAGGCGGCGCGGTGGTGGCGCCGGGCGGCGGACTGGACGGGATCGCGCGCCGGCTCGGTACATTCGACGGTGTCCTCGCCGTCAGCTCCCCGGCCGGCGGCCCCACCATGGTGACCATGGAGATCCCTTGCGTGTTGTCCTAGCCGAAGACCTGTTCCTGCTGCGGGACGGTCTGGTGCGGATGCTGGAGGCGTACGACTTCGAGATCGCCGCCGCCGTCGAGAGCGGGCCCGAACTCACCAAGGCCCTCGCGGAGTTGGCGCCGGATGTCGCCGTGGTCGATGTGCGGCTGCCGCCCTCGCACACGGACGAGGGGCTGCAGTGCGCGCTCGCGGCGCGGCGCGCGCGGCCGGGGCTGCCGGTGCTGGTGCTCTCGCAGCACGTGGAGCAGTTGTACGCGCGCGAGCTGCTCGCCGACGGGGCCGGCGCGGTGGGCTATCTGCTGAAGGACCGGGTCTTCGACGCGGAGCAGTTCATCGACGCGGTGCGCCGGGTGGCGGCGGGCGGCACCGCGATGGACCCGCAGGTGATCCAGCAGCTGCTGTCGCGCCGGGCCGCGGACGCGCCGCTCGGCGGGCTCACCCCGCGTGAGCTGGAGGTCCTGGAGCTGATGGCGCAGGGGCGGTCGAACGCGGCGATCGCGGGCCAGTTGGTGGTCACGGAGCGGGCCATCGCGAAACACACCTCCAACATCTTCGCCAAGCTGGGGCTGCCCGTCTCCGACGACGACAACCGGCGGGTGCTGGCGGTCCTCGCCTATCTGGACCGGGGCGGCCGCTGAGGCGGGAGCGGGAGCACGCCCGGGGCGGGCGCGGTTTTCCGGGGCGGGGCTGAACACGGCGGCTCCCCGGTGCGTACGTAGGCCCATGGGACGCACCTCACGGAAAAGGCGCTCTTCGCTGACGACGCGGATGACCGTCGCGTCGGCCGCACTTCTGCTGGGCGGAGGTGGGCTGGCCGCGGTCAACGTGTACGCGTCGGCCCACGAGGACCCGGGGCAGCCGGGCCAGGCGCCACAGCAAGGGCGACAGCAGGAGCAGCAGCACGTGGCCACCATCGACTGTCCGGACGTCGGCACCTTCCTGCCCGACGTCCCCGACGGCGCCCGGGGCCGGGTCGACGGTGAACTGGCCACCCTGGACAGCCAGATCACCGACGCCTATCAGCGGCTCGCCTCGACCCGGGCCGCCGCGGCGCAGGACCCGGACTTCGTCCGGAACAGCATCCTGGGCCCGCTGAAGGACAAACGCGGCGCCGTGCTGGACCGCATCGCGCAGGACATCCGGCGCTCCGGCGGCCGCCCACCGGGGCGGCTCGGCGGGATGGCGGCCTGCACCGGGCGCTCCCCGGACCAGCCGCGACAGCCCTCGCCGCCCCCGTCCGGCCGGCCCGCACAACAACCCTCGCCGCAGCCGTCCCAGCCGCCCGCCGACGGCTCCGGCGACGGCACGGGCGGCGCCGTCGGCAACGGACCCGACGCGAGCGACTTCGTCGACATCACGTCCGTCCGCCCCAACGTCGTGACGGCCCGCAACCGGCGCGGCGCCTCCCGCGGCACCTTCACCACGGCCTGCGGCCGCAACGAGAACGGCAAGTTCAATCCGGACAACGTCATCGTCGCGCCCGGCGTGAGCAACGGCGCCCACCACATGCACGACTATGTGGGCAATCAGGCGACGGACGCGTTCTCCAGCGACGACGAGCTGGCGGGCGGCCGGACCAGCTGCCGCAACCAGGGCGACCGGTCGACCTATTACTGGCCGGTCCTGCGGGTGCAGAACGGCCGGGCCGGGGCGGACGCCGACGCTGACGGCGGCGGCAAGGACCAGAACGTCGGGGAGATCCGGACGCCTTCCTCCGTGACCCTGACCTTCGACGGGAATCCGGCGGGCAAGGTCGTGGCCATGCCGCGGTTCCTGCGGATCATCACCGGCGACGCCAAGGCGCTCACCAACGGCGACGCGAACGCCAACGCCTCCTGGAGCTGCACCGGGTTCGAGAACCGGCAGCTGAAGAAGGCGTACCCGATCTGTCCGCGGGGGTCGAAGGTCGTGCGCACCTTCCGGTTCCAGAGCTGCTGGGACGGGGCGAACACCGACAGCGCCAACCACCGTACGCACGTCGCGTTCGAGGACCCGCGCACCGGCGCCTGCCCGGCCGGTTTCAAGGCGATCCCGCAGCTGGTGCAGCGGATCGTCTACGCGGTTCCGCCGGGGCCCGGATTCGCGGTCGACTCGTTCCCCGAGCAGCTGCACAAGCCCGCCACCGACCACGGCGACTTCATCAACGTCTTCGACGAGAAGCTGATGCGGCACGTGGCGAGCTGCATCAACCGGGGCGAGCGCTGCACCTGAGCGGCCGCCCCCACCCGGCTGCTGCGCGGCCCGCTCAGTGGTGACCTCCGTGCCCTTCGGGGCCCTCCTCCCGACCCCCACCGCCGCTCCTCCCCGAGTGGTGCGAGGAGGACCGCTCCACGGTCCCGCCGAGCCGGCCGCGCAGCTGTGTCACCGTCCGGTCCGCGCCGACCGCGATCCACCCGCGGCCGACGAGGTACGTGCCGCCGTAGTCGTCGGCCGCGTCCAGCCACTCGGCCTGGCCGCGGTCGGTGGCGAACGTGGCCAGCACGTAACGGCCGTCGCCCGTGCCGCAGTCGGCCTGGCGCAGCTCGGCGGCGTCCGTCTGGATGTCGGGCCGGCAGCCGGCCGTGCGCGCCAGCTGCTCCAGGGAGCCGCTCGCCGTCCGGGGGACGGCGGGCGCGTCGCCGCGCGCCGCGCACCCGGTCCCGGACGCGACCACCAGGGCCCCGGCCACCAGCAGTTTCCTCATCTTCCTCATCCCGCACTCCTGTTCCCGACGCCCTCGGTCCGTCGACACGTTCCCGCCAGCTCCGTGCACACCGTTGAGCACGGATGTGCGCCCCGTTACCGTGCGCCGCACCATCCGCGACACTGGGGGTTCGACACGTATGTCCGCGCCAACGCGACGCACGGTTCTCGGCACGGCGGGCGCCCTCGGGCTCGGCACGGCCCTGGGAGTGGGCGTGCCGGCCGCTCAGGCGGCGCCGTACCCACTGGATACGGCTCCCGCGCGCGCCGCGCTCAACCGACGGCTTCCGCAGCACGCGGACCAGTTCCGGCTCAGACTGGTCCCCGCGCGGGACGGCGCGGACCGCTTCCGGGTCTCCGGCGGGCGCGGCCGCGTCGAGGTGGACGGGACGACCCCGGCGGTGCTGCTCGCCGGGGTCCACTGGTACCTGAAGTACGTCTGCGGGGCGCACATCGCCTGGAACGGCAGCCAGCTGGAGCTGCCGGGCACGCTCCCGGCGCCCGGCCGCCCGCTGGAGCGCGCCACGTCCCTGCCGCACCGGTTCGCGCTGAACGACACCAATGACGGTTACACGGCGCCGTTCGCCGGCTGGGCGTACTGGGAGCACATGATCGACGTGCTGGCGCTGCACGGCTGCAACGAGGTGCTCGTCATCGCGGGCATGGAAGCCGTGTACCACCGGCTCCTGAAGGACTTCGGGTACAGCGACGAGGAGTCGCGGACCTGGCTCCCGGCCCCCTCGCACCAGCCGTGGTGGCTGCTGCAGAACCTCTCCGGGTACGGCGGCCCGCTCTCGCCCGAACTCATCGCGCAACGAGCCGGGTTGGGCCGTCGGATCACCGACCGGCTGCGCGAGCTGGGGATGCGGCCGGTCATGCCCGGCTACTACGGCCATGTGCCCAAGGGGTTCGTGGAACGCAACGGCGGCGACGCGCACGTCGTGCCGCAGGGCGTCTGGCACGGTTTCGAGCGCCCCGACTGGCTCGATCCGCGGACCACGTCCTTCGCCCGGGTCGCCGAGGCGTTCTACGGCCACCAGAGGGACCTCTTCGGGGAGATCGACGCCTTCAAGATGGACCTGCTGCACGAGGGTGGCACCCCCGGTGACGTGCCCGTCCCGGACGCGGCCCGGGGCGTGGAGAGCGCGCTGCGCGCGCACCGGCCGGGGGCCACCTGGGTCATCCTCGGCTGGGAGGCGAACCCGCTGCCCGCGCTCCTCGACGCCGTCGACAAGGAGAAGATGCTGATCGTCGACGGGGTCTCCGACCGCTTCGCGTCCGTCACCGACCGCGAGAAGGACTGGGGAGGCACCCCGTACGCGTTCGGCACGATCCCCAACTTCGGCGGCCGGACCACCATCGGGGCCCGCGCACACCTGTGGACCGAGAAGTTCTTCGCGTGGCGCGACAAGCCCGGCAGCGCGCTCACCGGCACCGCGTACATGCCGGAGGGCACCGACCGCGACCCGGCCGCCTTCGAGCTCTGGTCCGAACTCGCCTGGACCGAGCGGAAGATCGACCGGGCCGACTGGTTCGCCGGGTACGGCGACTTCCGCTACGGGCGCCGTGACCCCGGTGCCCGCGCGGCCTGGCGGGCGCTGCACGAGACGGCGTACCAGCACGGAGCCGTCGAGCGCTCCGACCCGCACGACTCGCTGTTCGCGGCGCGCCCGGACCTGGCGGCCGACCGCGCCGCCTATTACGCGCCGCGCGCCCTCACCTACGACCCGGGCCGCTTCGACGCCGCGCTCACCGGACTCCTCGGCGTGGCCAAGGACCTGCGGCGCAGCCAGGCCTACCGGTACGACCTCGTCGACGTCGCCCGCCAGGCCCTCGCGCACCGCAGCAGACAGCTCCTGCCTCAGCTCAAGGCCGCCTACGCCGACAAGGACCAGGCCCGCTTCCGCTCCCTGGCCACGCTGTGGCTGCGGCTGATGCGGCTGTCGGACGACGTCACCGGCACGCACCGCGCCTTCCTGCTCGGCCCGTGGATCCAGGACGCCCGCGAGATGGCGACGAACGACGCGGAGCGGGCCGAGTTCGAACGCTGCGCCAAGGTCCTCATCACGGTCTGGGGCGACCGGGCCACCTCCGATCCGGGCAACTTGCACGAGTACGGCAACCGCGAGTGGCACGGCCTGATGGCCGACTTCTATCTGCCGCGCTGGCAGAAGTGGCTGGACGAGCTCCAGGACGCGCTGGCGGCCGGCCAAGAGCCCGCGAAGGTCGACTGGTTCGCGTTCGAGGAACCGTGGACGCGGGAGCGCAAGGACTATCCGCTGCGGCCCTACGGGGACGCCCACCGGACGGCGGCGCGAGTGCGGGACGTGCTGGCGCGCGCCCCCTACCAGGGCGCGGTGACGGTCACCGCCGAGCCGCCCGCGTTCCCGCCGGGCGGGCACGCGCGCGTGGCGGCGACGTTCCGCAACGTCAACGGCCTGCGGGCGACCGGCCGCGTCGACTTCCGCCTGCGGGGCCTGGACGCCGTCCCCGAGCAAGGCACGTCGCTGCCGCGGGTGGCGCCGGCCGGGAAGGCCACCGTCTCCTGGCGGGCGAGCGCGCCGGGCACCCCGCTCGACGAGCCGCTGCGCCCGCTGCCGTACACGATCGACGTCCGGTACGGGCCCCAGGGCGAGGAGCGGGTCACGTACACGCACAAGGGCACGCTCTTCGAGGCAGGCCCGCTGGCGGACGGGTGGAAGACGTACAGCGACAACGCGGCGGTCTTCGGGCAGCTGGCGGACCGTTTCGCCATCGACGGCGGCGGCGCCGACCTGTGGAAGGGGACCACGGAGTTCGGCACGGCCTACCGCGAGGGCGGCTTCACGGACGGCTCCTCGGCCGTGCTCCGGGTGGACTCCCAGGCGGAGACGGGCGCGTGGGCGCGGGCGGGGATCATCGTGCGCAACTCCCTGGCCACGCCGGGCTCACCGGGCTTCCTGAATTTGTCGGTGACCCCCGCGAACGGCGTCGTCCTCTCCTACGACACGAACGGCGACGGGACGCTCGACACCTACCGGCGGATCACCGGGATCCAGGCACCGGTGCTGCTGCGGCTGATCCGGTCCGGCGGTACGTACACCGGCGCGTGCTCCACGGACGGCGGGACCACGTGGCGGACCGTGGCGAGCGTGCCCGTGCCGGGAGCGGCGGCGACGCAGGACGTGGGCCTGTTCATGACCGCGACGAACGGCGGGAACGGGGCGCGCGGCACGGTCGCGTTCAGCGGCTGGCAGCTCACGTAGGGTCCGCCCTTGGGGAAGACTGGGCGGGACGCACCGGATCGAACAGAACAACGGGAGCCCCGCCCATGGCCGAACCCATCGCCGCCGCCACCGTCGCCAACCTCCGCGACCTGGGCGGCACCCCGCTCGCCGACGGCGG
This sequence comes from Streptomyces sp. NPDC006552, assembly GCF_040611655.1. Classification (NCBI taxonomy): domain Bacteria; kingdom Bacillati; phylum Actinomycetota; class Actinomycetes; order Kitasatosporales; family Streptomycetaceae; genus Streptomyces; species Streptomyces sp. NPDC006552. The sequence goes on along the minus strand of NZ_JBEXOS010000015.1, from coordinate 26,382 downwards.
CCGGGTCCGTCCCGGGCTCGTCTTCCGCTCCGGGCAGCTGGACCGGCTCGACGCGGCGGCGGACCGCCGCTTCACCGCGCTCGGCCTGCGCACGGTCCTGGACCTGCGTACCGAGGCCGAGCGCGCCGCGCACCCCGACCGGCTGCCGGACGGGGTGCGGCTGCTGACCGCCGACGCGCTCGCCGACAAGCTGGCGCAGGCCGGGATCGCCCCGGCGGCGGTGCAGCTGAAGGAGCTTCTCGGTGACCCCGCGCGCGCGGACCGGGAGCTGGGCGGCGGCAGGGCGGAGGCGCTGTTCGAGGAGACCTACCGGGCGCTGGTCTCCACCGCCTCGGCGCAGGCGGCCTACCGCACGCTGCTGCTCGAACTCGCGGCGCCCGACGCGGGTCCGCTGCTGTTCCACTGCACCGCGGGCAAGGACCGCACCGGCTGGGGCGCGGCCGTGGTCCTCGCGCTGCTCGGCGCGGACGACGCCACGATCGAGGCCGAGTACCTGTCGGTGAACCCGGCGGTGCGCGCCGCGTTCGCCCCGCTCGTCGAGGGGTTCACCGCCCAGGGCGGCGACCCGGAGGTGGCGCTCGCGGTGATCGGCGTGGTCCCGGACTATCTGCGGGCGGCGCGGGAGGAGGTCGCGGCACGGTACGGCGGCGTCGAGACGTACGTGCGCGACGGGCTCGGCGTCCCGGACGAGGCGGTGGCGGCGCTGCGCAAGCGGTTGACGTACGCCGGCTGATCTTCGACCGTGGCCCGATGAGCACCGGGAGCAGTGGGTTCGAAGAGCGGATCGCCGCCGCGTGGGACACGTTCGACGGTCATGGCGACACCGAGGCAGCGGGCGCGGAGTTCCGCGCGCTGATCGACACGGTGGTGGCCGGGCTGCCCGACAGCAGCCCGGTGGGGCCCTTCGAGCGGGCCTGCGCCTTCGACTCGACCGGCCACTCCGACCGGGCGGTGCCGCTCTACCAGGAGGCGCTGCGGCGTGGCCTCACCGGGTACCGCGGACGCCGCGCGAAGATCCAACTGGCCAGTTCGCTGCGGAACATCGGCCGCGCGGCGGAGGGCGTCGCGCTGCTGGAGCCCGAACTGACGGCGTCCAGTGATGAGTTGGACGACGCGGTCCGCGCCTGTCTGGCGCTGTGCCTGTCGTCCCTGGGCCGGGACCGCGAGGGTCTGTCGCTGGTGCTGGGGGCACTGGCGCCGCATCTGCCGCGCTACCAGCGGTCGATGGCCGCCTACGCGCGGGCGCTGGTGCAGCCGGGCTGAGCGCGCCCGGCCGCCGGCGGGCCGCCCGGGGGCGCGCTGGGGTGACCATCCCATGATTCGCTCGTTCAGCTGAACGTGCAGTCAAAGGTGCAGCAATCCAGTCCCCCGCTCGACGGCGGAGCCGGCGTCATCGATGTGGAGCAGGCCGAGGCGGCCCTGGTCGAGCACTACCCGCGCCTGGTGCGCCTCGCCTATCTGGTGCTGCCGCCGGGCCTGGGCCGCAACCGCCGTGTGCTGACCGCCCACTCCCTCACCCAGCGGGCGCTGCCCCGGGGCCGCACCGCGACCGCGCCCCCGGCGCTCCCCGCCCAGCGCGGGACGGCGCCGCGCACCGGCGACCCGGGGTACGCCTACGTCCGGCTGCGGGTGCTGCGCAGCGCCCTGGACGCGGGCCGCCCGCTGCGCCGCGCGGCCTGGCCCAGGCGGGCCCAGCTGCCTCCGCTGCTGCCGCAGGTCTGGGGCCTGCGGCTGTTCCCGAAGTCCGGCGGCGCCGACGAACTCGCACTCGACCAGCGGCTCTCCGCGCTCAGCGGCCCGGCCCGCGCGGCGTACGTGCTGCGCGGCCTGGAGCACCTCGACGGCTCCGCCGTCCGCACCGTCCTGACGGCGGCCGGCTGCGCGGACGAGGAGGCGGCCGCCGCGCTGAGCGAGGCCGACGCGGCGGGGGCCCAGTACGACCTGCTGCTCTCGCCGGAGTTCGACCCGTGCTCCCTGCACGCCCGCCCCACCGACCTGATGCGCCGCCGCCAGCACGCCAAGGCGGCGCTCGCCGGGGCCGCGGCGTTGCTGGTGTGCGGGGCACTGCTCGGCCTGCCCGGCGAGGGCTGGAGCCCGGACGGCGCGGCGGCGCCCCCGTACGCGCGGAATCCGGCCGGGCAGGCCGCCCTGAATCCGGCCTCGCTGACACGGGTGGCGCCGGCCGCGTGGCAGTCGTCGGCCCGCACCGACTTCTCGGTGTGGCCCGCGCGCGGCTCCCTCACCGGCGACTCGGCGCTGCTGCGCCGCGCCCTCGCCGTCTGGGCCCGCCCCGGCGAGTCCGTCCAGGTCTCCGCGACCCCCGGCACCCCGGCCGGCGCGCCCCCCGGCCCCGCGCAGCTGCTGTACGCGGGCGAGCTCGACCAGGCGCGCATCGTGCTCTTCTACGACGGTCTGCGCATCGTCCGCTACGCCGAACCGCAGCAGGGCACGAGCGGCGCCGCCCTCGACTTCGCCCGGGTCGACGGTGCGAGCGCCGCGCAGTCGGGCGCCGTGGTCCTCGACCGGTCCGACGGCAACGTCCGCTATCTGACGGCGCCCTGGGTGGTCCGCGCGGCCGTCCGCGACCTGCTGGCACCGTCCGCGGCCGCGCGGCCGCTCTCCCGGACGAAGGACGGCGTGACGGCCCCGTTCCCGAGCCCGGCCCTCGCCCCGGCCGGCCGGCCCTGCACGGGGTGGAACGCGCTGGCGCTCACCGACGCCACGCACACCCGCTACGCCACGGACCTCGGTGAGCTGGTCCCCGCCCACCTGACCGCGGGCCCGCCGGCCGCGCAGCGCGAGGCGAAGCCCGCCGACTGGGCGGCGACGGCCTGCTCCCTCGCCGCGGCCCGCTCGCACGGGGTGGGCGCCGTCAACTCCTGGGAGTACGCGCGCCAGCGGCTGCCCGAGTCGAACGGGACCGCGCGGTGGGTGTGCACCCGGGCCGAGACCTGGCGGGGCGGCGGGCCGCGGACGCTGGCGCTGTTCCTGGCGCCGGGAGCGCGGTCGGCGGCGGTCGCCGCCAAGTCACAGGGGGCGCCCGCGTGCGGGAAGCGCGTACCCCGGGTGCTGGCGGGGGTGCGGTGGAAGTCGCGGGGCGGGAACTGGTACCTGATCGCCGCGGGCAGCGAGGAGGTCACGTCGGTGCGCGCGGCCGGGTCCACGGTGAGCGGCAATCTGCTGGCCGTGCGGGTCGCGCGGAGCGCGGCGGTGGAGCTGAGCGGGGTCGCCGCCGGCGGCATCGCGGTGTCACCGCTGCGGTAGTCCGGCCGAAAAGTGGGTTCCGGGGGTGGCCCTCGGGTCCTACTCGTCAGTACATTGACGCCATGTCTAATACGCGCGTTCCGCTGAAGGCACGCCAGGTGTCCTTCGCCTGGGACCGGACCCCTTTGCACTGGCTCCCCGGCGACCCCTTCGCCACGCACACCATCAACGTGCTGCACCTGCTGCTGCCCGCGGGCGAGCGCTGGTTCGTGCACGTCTACAAGCAGGCCCTGCCCCTGATCAGGGACGACCGGCTGCGTGCGGACGTCATCGGGTTCATCGGCCAGGAGGCCATGCACGCCCAGGCCCACGACGAGGTGCTGCCCCACCTGAAGGAGCTGGGGCTCGATCCGACGCCGTACACGGCGCAGGTCGACTGGTTCTTCGAGAAGCTGCTCGGCGACCGCACCCTGCCGCCGGGCAAGGCGCGCCGGTGGTGGCTGCTGGAGCGGGTCGCCCTGATCGCGGCGATCGAGCACTACACCGCGTTCCTGGGCAACTGGGTGCTGAACGCCGAGGAGCTGGACCGGCGCGGCGCCGACCCGACCATGCTGGACCTGCTGCGGTGGCACGGCGCCGAGGAGGTCGAGCACCGGTCGGTGGCGTTCGAGCTCTTCGAGCACCTCGACGGCGGCTACCGGCGCCGGGTGCGCACCTGGGCCACCGCGTTCACCGCCCTGGTCTTCCTGTGGCAGCGCGGCGCCCGCTTCTTCATGGCGAACGATCCGACGCTGACCGACGGCAAAGCCGGTTTCAAGGACTTCTACCGGGGCGGCAAGGAGGGCGTGCTGCCCTCGACCGGCGCGATGGTGCGCTCCATACCCCGCTACCTGAGCCGGAGTTACCACCCCGAGCAGGAGGGCTCCACCGCGCAGGCCGTCGCCTACCTCGCCTCCTCCCCCGCGGCGACCGCCGCCGAGGCCCGCACCGGAGCCGCCCGATGAGCCGCCTGGCGGACCCGCACACCTACGTCAAGGCCGCCCTCGTCGCGGGCGCGGCCCAGGTCGTACGCCGCGCGCTGCGCCGCCGCGTGCGCCGCTCGCCGCTGTGGCCGCTGCCCGCGCTGGAGGAGCCGGTCTCGGGGCGGCCGCGGGCCCGCGCGCTGCGGCTGCGCGTCACCCGCCGCGAGGAGGTGGCCGAGGGGGTCGTGCGGCTCCGTCTGGAGGGGGCCGCGCTGCCCCCCTGGGAGCCGGGCGCCCACCTCGATCTCGTCCTGCCCTCCGGGCTCGTACGCCAGTACTCGCTCTGCGGCGACCCGCGGGACACCTCGGCGTACACCGTCGCCACCCGGCTGATCCCGGCGGCCGAGGGCGGCCGCGGCGGCTCGCGCGAGGTGCACGAACAGCTGCGGGACGGCACGGAGGTGGAGGTCCGCGGGGTCCGCAACCGGTTCCCGCTCGATCCGGCCGCGCCCGCCTACCTGTTCGTCGCGGGCGGCATCGGCATCACCCCGGTGCTGCCGATGCTGCGGGCGGCGCAGGCGCGCGGCGCCGACTGGACGCTGCTCTACGGAGGCCGGAGCCGGGCCACCATGCCGTTCCTGGCGGAGATCGAGCGGCTCGCCGCGGACGGCGGCCGGGTGAGCATCGTCGCCCAGGACACCGACGGGCTGCCGGACCTCGCCGCCGCGCTCGCGGCCACCGCGCCGGGCACGGCCGTGTACTGCTGCGGGCCCGAGGGGCTGATGGCGGCGGTGCGCGCGGCGCTGCCGGCCGGGCGGACCCTGCACCTGGAGCGGTTCGCGCCGCGCAACTCCACCGACGGCAACGGCCCCTTCGAGGTCGAGCTGCGGCGCAGCGGCACGGTCCTGGACGTGCCGGCCGGCGGTACGGTCCTGGCGGCGGTCCGCGGCGCGCTGCCGCACGTGGCGTACTCCTGTGAGCAGGGTTTCTGCGGGACGTGCCAACAGCGCGTGCTGGCAGGCGAGATCGACCACCGTGACGAGCTGCTCACCGACGCCGAGCGCGCGGACTCGATGCTCATCTGCGTCTCCCGGGCCCGCGGCGAGCGCCTGGTCCTGGACCTGTAGGGCGGGGAGGGGAGCCGGGTCCGCTCGGTAGAGTGTTCGGTATGACGACCGGGGTGCGGCGCAGAATGGGTGTCGAGGAGCGGCGGCAGCAGTTGATCGGGGTCGCCCTCGAACTGTTCAGCCACCGCTCTCCCGACGAGGTCTCCATCGACGAGATAGCGGCCGCCGCGGGCATCTCCCGGCCGCTGGTCTACCACTACTTCCCCGGCAAACTCAGCCTGTACGAGGCCGCGTTGAAGCGGGCGGCGGAGGATCTCGCGGAGCGGTTCCAGGAGCCGCGCGAGGGGCCGCTCGGCGCGCGGCTGCTGCGCGTGATGGGCCGGTTCTTCGACTTCGTGGACGAGCACGGGCCCGGGTTCTCGGCGCTGATGCGCGGCGGCCCCGCGGTCTCGGCGGGCGGGGCCTGCTCGATGGAGACGGTGTCGGCGACGAACGCGCTGATCGACTCGGTCCGCCAGGCCGCGTACGAGCAGATCCTCGCGCACCTGGACGTCCTGGTGCCGTCCCCGCGCCTGGAGCTGGTGGTCCGCTCGTGGATCTCGCTGGCCGAGGCGACGGCGCTGATCTGGCTGGACGGGCGGCGCATCCCGCGCGCGGAGCTCCAGCTCCAGCTGGTCCACGACTTCGCGGCGCTCGCCGCGGTCAGCGCCGCCTACGACCCGCAGCTCGCCCGGGTGCTGCGGCACACGCTCGCCGACGAGCCGGCCGACGGCCCGTTCGCGGACCTGCTCGCCCGGCTCGCCGCGCTCATGTCCTGAAATTCCCGGGCCGTGGCTCAGCCGAGCGCCGAGCGGTAGGCCGGCGCCAGGTCCCGTACCTCCACGGAGAGATGGACGCCCTGCGCCTCCTTGAGGTGCGCGGGCAGCAGGGCGAGGACGGCCTCGGCCAGCGCCGTCCTGGCCTCCTCGGTGCGGCCGGCGAGCAGGGCGATCTCGATGTGCACCACGCTCGCCTCCTCGGCCGCGTCGCCGACGACCGTCTCCTCGGCGCGCCGGAACCGTGTCTTGCAGGCCGGGATCCGGGCCGCGACGTGCTCGACGCAGGCCCGGTGCACCGCGCCGGCGAGGCCCGGCCGGTCGAGGCGGCCGTCGAGGGCGGCGGAGTGGTCGACGGTGATCACAGGCATGGGTGCTCCGGAGTGAGGGCTGCGGTGAACTGCTGTCACCGCCAGCTTTACGGTGATCGGCATGAGCGCACAACTCTCGTTCCGCGTAGCGGACACCGGCGACCTCGCCACCCTCGTCGCCCTGTACGACGGGGCGGCCCGCTGGATGGTGGAGCAGGGCATCGACCAGTGGCGGCCCGGCGAGAAGGACGAGGCCCACTTCCGGCGGCGGATGGCGGCCGGTGAGGTGTGGCTCGCGGAGGCCGGTGGACAGGCCGCGGGCGGGTACGAGCTGTGGTGGGCGGACGAGCCGGCCTGGGGCGAGCAGCCGCCGGTGGCGGGCTATGTGCACCGCCTCATGGTGCGGCGCGGCGCGCCCGCCGGCTGCGGGGCCGCGCTGCTCGCGCACGCCGAGCGGCGCGTCGCCGGGGCGGGCCGCACGTACTGCCGCCTGGACTGCGTCGCGGACAACCGGCGGCTGCGCGCGTACTACGAGAAGCGGGGTTACGCGGTCGTGGGCGAGCAGCCTTTCAAGGCGGGGGCGGGCGGCAGCGCGTACGCCGTGACGCTCATGGAGAAGCCCGTGACACCGGTGCGGCCGGTGGGCTGAGCCGCAGGGCCAGCAGCGCGATGTCGTCGGCGCGGTCGGCGCCGAAGCGGGACAGGAGCGTGTCGCACAGGGCGTCCGGCGCGGCCGGGGCGGTGCTCGCGGCGGCGCCGAGCTGCGCCATCGAGACGGACAGGTCCGTGCCCCGGGTCTCGATGAGCCCGTCGGTGACCATGAGGAGCCGCTCCCCGGGCGCGAGGACCAGCTCGGTCGGCTCGGGGTGGGGCAGGCCGAGGCCGAGCAGCGGGCCGCGCGCGTCGGCGTAGCGGGCCGGGCCCTGCCGGGGTACGAGCAGGGGCGGGATGTGGCCCGCGTTCGCGAGCTGGGCGCGGCCGGTCGCGGGGTCGACAAGGGCCAGGCAGAGGGTGGCCGAGCTCTCGGGGTGGTAGTGCTGGAACATCCGGTCGAGCCGGGCCACGAGCCGGCCGGGGTTCGGGTCCTCCAGGCTGTACGCGCGCAGCGCGTGCCGGATCTCCACCATGACGGTGGCCGCGTCGAGCGAGTGCCCGACGACGTCCCCGATGCCGACGAGGACGCCCGCGGCGGTGGGCAGCACCGCGTAGAAGTCACCCCCTATCTCCGTCTGCCGGCAGGCCGGCACATAGCGGAAGGCGACGTCGACGCCGGGCAGTTCGGGGAGCTGGGCGGGGAGGAAGCTGCGCTGGAGGGTGAGGGCGACGTGGCGCTCCTGCTCGTACATCAGGAGCGGTTCGGCGGCCAGGGCGGTGGCGCGGGCGAGCTGGGCCACGAGCGCGCCGGTCCGCCCGGCCGGGTCGGGGGCGGCGGGGGTGGCCAGGCAGACGGGGAGGTGGCCGCCGCGGGTGCGGGAGACCACGAGACGGACGTCGCCGGGGCCGAAGTAGGCGGCGGGCCACTCCGCGCCGGACACGACGGTGCTGCTCACCCCGCCGGGGGCGCAGGCCACGCGCCGGGCGAGGGCGGCCGCCTGCTCGCGCGCGACGGCGTCCGGCACCTCGGCGACCACGCCGCTCCGGGACAGTCCGGCGTGCACGTCGCCGTCCTCGGCGAGGACGAAGACGGCGGCGCTCTGCCGGGTGAGCCGGGCGGTGGCGTCGGCGGCGGTGGTGGCCAGTTCGAGCAGGCAGCGTGCTCCCTGGACGTCGACGACCGTCTCGGAGAGCAGGGCGAGCCGGTCGAACTGGCCTTGCGCGTCGGTCAGTTCGCGGGCACCGCGCAGGGCGGCCCGGACGACGGCGCGGATCTCCTCCGGTTCGGCGGGCACGGTCAGGTACGCCTCGCCGCCGGCGTCGAGCGCGCGGCAGCGGTCGCCGGGGCCCGACGGGCGGGCGGAGAAGTGGACGACGGGGATGCCGGCGAGCAGCGGCAGGGCCTTGACGCGGCGGCACAGTTCGAAGCCGCTGAGGTCGGGCAGGCCCACGTCGACCAGGGCCACGTCGGGCAGGGAGCCGGTGCGCAGCCGCGCGTCCAGCTCGACCAGCGCCTCGCCGGCGGAGGCGACGGGCACGACGACGTGGCCGGCCCGGCTCAGCAGGGCGCCCATGGCGTAGCGGTTGGCGGCGGTGTCGTCGACCACCAGGACGGTGCTGCCGTCGGTCCCGGGTCTGTGGGCAGTGGCGTTCACGAGGCGGCCCCTCGGGGCTGTCGGGGCGGGCCCGCGCGGCCCGTCCGCCCCAAACTACCGCCGGGCGGCCCCCGCGGGGCCCTGGTCGGCGCAGCTTCACCGTTCCGGGTGGCGCGCGCCAACGCCGCACAGCGGTACGGCTCTTCCCGCTCCGTTCCCGTTCGGTGGGCAATACGCCAGGTGACCGGTAAGGTCCGTCCCGTGACCGCACGTCTTGCCGACATAGCAGCTCAAGCGGGGGTCAGCGAAGCGACCGTCAGCCGCGTGCTCAACGGCAAGCCCGGGGTCGCCGCGGCCACCCGCCAGTCCGTCCTCGCCGCGCTCGACGTGCTCGGGTACGAGCGGCCGGTGCGGCTGCGCCGGCACAGCGCGGGCCTGGTCGGCCTGATCACCCCCGAGCTGGAGAACCCGATCTTCCCGGCGCTCGCCCAGGTCGTCGTCCAGGCGCTGACCCGGCAGGGGTACACGCCGGTCCTCGCCACGCAGACGCCCGGCGGCTCGACCGAGGACGAGCTGACGGAGATGCTGGTCGACCGGGGGGTCAGCGGGATCATCTACGTGTCGGGGCTGCACGCCGACACGACGGCGGACACCGGGCGCTACGAGCGGCTGCGCGGCCAGGGCGTGCCGTTCGTGCTCGTCGACGGCTTCTCGCCGGCGGTGGCGGCGCCGTTCATCTCGCCGGACGACCGGGCCGCGGCGCGGCTCGCGGTGACGCACCTGGTCTCGCTGGGGCACACCCGGATCGGGCTTGCGCTCGGTCCGCAGCGGTTCGTGCCCGTGCAGCGCAAGATCGAGGGGTTCGTCCGCGCGGCGCAGGAGCTGCTGGCGCTCGACCCGCGGGAGGTGGAGCGCGACCTCGTGCAGCACTCCCTCTACACGCTGGAGGGCGGTCAGGCCGCGGCGGCAGCGCTCCTGGACCGCGGCTGCACGGCGGTGATCTGCGCGAGCGACATGATGGCACTGGGTGCCGTGCGGACGGTGCGCGAGCGGGGCCTGGACGTGCCGGGCGACGTCTCGGTGGTCGGTTTCGACGATTCGCCGCTGATCGCCTTCACCGATCCGCCGCTGACCACGATCCGCAAGCCGGTGCACGCGATGGGTCAGGCGGCCGTCCACACGCTGCTGGAGGAGGTGGGCGGCACTCCGGCGCCGCACAGTGAGTTCGTGTTCATGCCCGAGCTGGTGGTCCGGGGTTCAACCGCTTCGTCCCCCGGGACGCGCCCTCGTCCGTAGGGCGGAGAGGATGCGGTGCGAACCCGCCCGAGGGATGATCGGACGAGGGCCGAAATCTGGCAGACTCTGGGCCTATGGGTGAAACGACCGTGACGACACTGGAAGGCCGACAGGGGCCCACCACCTCACCCATCGCGGACGACCGCGGCGGGGAGCGGGGGCGTGCCTCGCCGCGTTTCCTGCGCCGGCTGCGCACGCCGCGGCGGCCCCGGCTCTGGTTCGAGATCCTGCTCATCGCCGTGAGTTACTGGACCTACTCCCTGATCCGCAACGCGGTCCCGGAGCAGCGGACCCAGGCGCTGCGCAACGCGGACTGGATCTGGAGCGTCGAGCACCAGCTCGGCATCGCCGTCGAGGAGAGCGTCAACTCCGCGGTGAACGGGGTGACTTGGCTCATCGTCGGGATGAACTACTACTACGCGACGCTGCACTTCGTCATCACGCTCGGGGTGCTGGTGTGGCTGTTCCGCTGCCATCCGGGCCGGTACGCGGCCACCCGCATGGTCCTCTTCGCCACCACCGCGGTCGCGCTGGTCGGCTACTACTTCTATCCGCTGGCGCCGCCGCGCCTGATGCCCGGCGGCCACTTCGTCGACACGGTCGCGGTCCACCAGACGTGGGGCTCGATGGCCTCCGGCAACCTGAAGACCATGTCGAACCAGTACGCGGCGATGCCCTCGATGCACATCGGCTGGTCGCTCTGGTGCGGTCTGACGATCTGCGCGCTTGCGTCGGTGCCGTGGGTGCGCGTGCTCGGCCTGCTCTACCCGGCGGCGACCCTCGTCGTCATCGTCGCGACCGCCAACCACTTCTGGCTGGACGCGGTGGGCGGCATGCTCTGCCTGGCGTTCGGCTTCCTGGTGGCGCGGCTGTGGACCGGGTCCCTGCCGTACGCGCTGCCGCGGCTCGTGCCGCCGCCACCGCCCCGCTCCGAGCCCTACGCCCCGTAGAACCGCTCCTCCATCACGGCCCGGGCCCGGCGCGTGGTGCGGCGGTAGTCGTCCAGCATGTCCCCGACGTGGCCGGGGTCGTAGCCGAGGTAGCGGCCGACGGCGGCCAGTTCGCGTCCGTCGGAGGGGAACGTGTCGCCGGCCCGGCCGCGGACCAGCATCACCGCGTTGCGGACCCGGGTCGCGAGGACCCAGGCCTCGTCGAGGATGGCCGCCTCCTGCTCCGCCAGCAGCTCCGCCGCGCAGGCCGCGGCCAGCGCCTGCCGGGTCCGGGTGGTGCGCAGCTCCGCCACCGCGGCGCCGTGCTGGAGCTGGAGCAGCTGGACGGTCCACTCGACGTCGGAGAGGCCGCCGCGGCCCAGTTTCGTGTGCAGGGTGGGGTCGGCGCCGCGGGGCAGCCGCTCGGACTCCATCCGGGCCTTGAGCCGGCGGATCTCGCGCACGGCGTCGTCGCTCAGCCCGTCGGCGGGGTAGCGCAGCGGGTCGGCCAGGCGCAGGAAGTCGGCGCCCAGCTCCGCGTCGCCCGCGACGTGCTCGGCCCGCAGCAGCGCCTGCGCCTCCCAGACCAGGGACCAGCGGCGGTAGTAGGCCTCGTAGGACTTGAGGGTGCGCACGAGGGGGCCGCTCTTGCCCTCGGGGCGCAGGTCCGTGTCGATGAGCAGCGGCGGGTCGGCGCTGGGCAGCGCGAGCAGGCGGCGCATCTCGGAGACGACCTGGTTGGCGGCCCGGGCGGCTTCCTGGTCGTCGGCGCCGTGCTGCGGCTCGTAGACGAAGAGCACGTCGGCGTCGGAGCCGTAGCTCAGCTCGTGGCCGCCGAAGCGGCCCATGCCGATCACCGCGAACCGGGCGGGGAGCCGGTCGCCCCAGCCGTCCCGGACGACGGCGCGCAGGGTACCGGCGATGGTGGCCGCCGTCAGCTCGGAGACGGCGGCGCCGACCCGGTCGACGAGCGCGCCCTGGTCGGCGACGGCCGGGCTCTCCTCGGTCCCGTAGGAGGCGATGATGTCGGCCGCGGTGGTGCGGAACAGTTCGCGGCGGCGTACTCCGCGGGCGGCGGCGACCGCCTGCTCGACGCCGGCTGCGCGGCCGACGGCGGAGAGCACCTCCTGTTCCAGCTGGGCGTGCGGGCGGGGTTCGAGGCCGTGCTGGTCGCCGAGGAGGGCGACCGCCTCGGGGGCGCGCATCAGCAGGTCGGGGGCGAGACGGCCGGCGGACAGCACGCGGGCCAGGTTCTCCGCGGCGGCCCCCTCGTCGCGCAGCAGCCGCAGGTACCAGGGGGTCTTGCCGAGCGCGTCGGAGACCTTGCGGAAGCCGAGCAGGCCCGCGTCGGGGTCGGCCGAGTCGGCGAACCAGCCGAGCAGCACCGGCAGCAGCGTCCGCTGGATGGCGGACTTGCGGGAGACGCCGGAGGCCAGCGCCTCCAGGTGGCGCAGGGCCGAGGTCGGGTCGGCGTAGCCGAGCGCGACGAGCCGCTCGCGGGCCGCCTCGGTGCTCAGCCGGGTCTCGACGGGGGCGAGTTGGGCGACGGCGTCGAGCAGCGGCCGGTAGAAGAGCTTCTCGTGCAGGCGGCGCACGACGGAGGTGTGCCGTTTCCAGGCACGGCTGAGGTCGGTCAGCGGTTCGGTGCGCATGCCCATGGAGCGGCCGATGCGGCGCAGGTCGGCGTCGTCCTCGGGGACCAGGTGGGTGCGGCGCAGCCGGTAGAGCTGGATGCGGTGTTCCAGGGTGCGCAGGAAGCGGTACGCATCGTCGAGCTGCACGGCGTCGACCCGGCCCACGTAGCCGCGCTCCGCGAGGGCCGCGAGGGCGACGAGGGTGGTGCCGCTGCGCAGCGAGGCGTCGGCCCGGCCGTGCACCAACTGCAGGAGCTGCACGGCGAATTCCACGTCGCGCAGGCCGCCGGGGCCGAGCTTCAGCTCGCGGTCGACCTCGCCCGCCGGAATGCCCGCGACGACGCGCTTGCGCATCTTCTGCACGTCGGGCACGAAGTTCTCGCGCTCGGCGGCCTGCCACACCAGCGGCGAGACGGCTTCCAGGTAGGCCGCGCCGAGTTCGGCGTCGCCCGCGACGGGCCGGGCCTTCAGCAGCGCCTGGAACTCCCAGGTCTTGGCCCAGCGCTGGTAGTACGCGAGGTGCGAGGAGAGGGTGCGCACCAGGGGGCCGTTGCGTCCCTCGGGCCGCAGATTGGCGTCGACCGGCCAGATGGTGCCCTCGACGGTGGTCTCGGAGCAGATCCGCATCATGTGGGAGGCGAGCCGGGTCGCGGCCCGGACGGCCTCGCCCTCGTCGGCGCCGTCCGGGCGGGCCGGGCTCTCGGCCGCCTCCGCGACGAAGATGACGTCGACGTCCGACACGTAGTTCAGTTCGTGGCCGCCGCACTTGCCCATCGCGATGACGGCGAGCCGGCACAGTTCGGCGTCGGCGGGGGCCGCCGCGGCGGCGATGGCGAGGGCCGCGCGCAGCGTGGCGGTGGCGAGGTCGGCCAGTTCCGCCGCCGTCTGCACGATGTCGGTGGTGCCGCAGACGTCCCGGGCGGCGATGGAGAGCAGGCACCGCCGGTAGCCGACGCGCAGCGCGTCGGGGTCGGTGGCGTCGGCGAGGCCGCGCTCGAACTCCGCCACACCGGGGTGCAGATCACGGTGCTCGTAGGTGACGAGGGCCTGCCAGTCGGCCGGGTGGCGGGCGAGGTGGTCGGCGAGGGCCTCGGAGGCGCCGAGGACGCCGAGGAGGCGGTCGCGCAGCGGTTTGGCGGTGATGAGGGTGTCGAGGAGTTCGCGCCGGCCCGCGTCGCCGTCCAGCCGCTCCTGCGCCTCGACCAGCCGGACCAGGCCGAGCAGCGCCAGGTCGGGGTCGGCGGTGGCGCCGAGCGCGTCCAGGAGCAGCGGGTCACCGCGGACGGCGGAGAGGGCGGGGGTGTCGAGCAGCCGCTCCGCACCGGACGGGTCGGTGAACCCGTGCCGCAGCAGTCGCGTGAAGGTACTGCTCCTGCGCCCTTGCGGCACCGACATCGTCCGGTCTCCCGTTCCACGCTCGGGCGGCGGCCGGCCCGTGTCGATCACCGCCGGTCATGAGCCTACGACTTCCCCGATGAGTTCTGCCCGCGGGCACGGTCCTCCTTCGGCGGCGACGATACGCAGAGGGTGCCCGGACCCGGCTCCCCGGGGCCGCGCGGCCCCGCCGTCGTGACCGTCGCACCGTGCCGCCCATCGCTCCTGGAAGGACAGTTCCATGGAATGGACCCTTGAGGTCGTCGTCGTGCCCGTGTCCGATGTGGACCGGGCCAAGGCCTTCTACGCCGACCAGGTCGGCTTCAAGGTCGACGTGGACAGCCAGGTCGCCCCCGGTATCCGCATCGTGCAGCTCACCCCGCCCGGCTCGCGCTGCTCGATCACCCTCGCCGAGGGCCTGCCCGGCTCGCCCGGCCAGTCGGGGATGGCGCCCGGCTCGCTGCGCGGCCTCCAGCTGTGCGTGACCGACATCGCGGCGGCCCGCGCGGAGCTGGTGGCGCGCGGCGTGGAGGTGAGCGCGGTGCAGCATCCCGGCCCGGCGGGGTGGACGGAGGGCCCTGGCGAGGGGGAGTGGAACGCGTTCATGTTCTTCCAGGACCCGGACGGGAACGGCTGGACGGTGCAGGAGGCGCCGGCGCCGCTCGCCCAGCGGTGAGCGGCCCGGGGCTGGGGGGGGAGGCGCCGGGGTGAGGCGCCGGGGTGAGGCGCCGGGGGGGGGATGAGATGCGGGCGCCCCGCGTGACGCCGGTGCCGAGGAATTCACCCGGGCTTCATCCTGCGGGCCGGATCACGTGACGCGGCGGCGTCTTGGCGTGTGCATGCTCTGGCGGCACCGCCAAGATCCCCGTCCCCTCCCCCGCAACCGGAGGTCTCACGTGCCCGGCAGATCACTCCTCAGGCGCGCCCGCGGCAAGGTCCTCGCCTCGGCCCTCGCCCTGGCGGCGGCCGCCACCGGCAGCTGGCTCGCCCTCACCGGCACCTCGCCCGCGCACGCCGCGGCGGCCGTCCCCACCCCGGACCACACGGTCGTCGTGGTCTTCGAGAACCACGCGTACAGCCAGGTCATCGGCGCGTCCAGCGCCCCGTACATCAACAGCCTGAAGTCCGGCGGCGCCAACCTCACGGCCTCGTACGCCGAGACCCACCCCAGCCAGCCCAACTACTTCGCCCTCTTCTCCGGCTCCACCCAGGGCATCACGGACGACAGCTGCTACACGCCCGGCTTCTCCTCCGCCCCGAACCTCGCCTCGGAGCTGATCGCCGCGGGCAAGAGCTGGGGCAGTTACAACGAGGGCCTGCCGAGCCAGGCTTCGACGACCTGTTCCTCCGGCGACTACGCCCGCAAGCACAACCCGTGGTTCGGGTTCAAGAACGTACCCACGTCGTCGGCGAAGACCTTCGCCCAGTTCCCGGCGGACTACGCGACGCTCCCCCAGGTCTCCTTCGTCGTCCCCGACCTGTGCAGCGACATGCACGACTGCTCGGTGGCGACCGGTGACACCTGGCTGAAGAACAAGCTGGGCGCCTACGCGACCTGGGCCAAGACCCACAACAGCCTGCTGGTCGTCACCTTCGACGAGGACAACCGGCTCAGCGGCAACAAGATCCCCACGGTGCTCTACGGCCAGCGGGTGACGGCGGGCGCCACCTCCGCCACCACGTACAACCACTACGACCTGCTGCGCACCATCGAGTCCATGCACGGCCTGCCGCACGCGGGCAACGCCGCCAGCGGCAAGGACATCACCGGCGTCTGGACCTCGTGACATGTACGTAGCGGACAGCCGCGCCGCCACACCGGCGGCGCCCCCGTCCGCGGAGCCCGCCGCCCGGCCCCGTGCCGGGCGGCGGCGCGCCGTGGGCCCCACCGTGCTCGCCCTCGGCACGGTCAGCCTGATCACCGACGTCTCCTCCGAGATGGTCACCGCGGTGCTTCCGCTGTACCTGGTGGCGGGGCTCGGCCTCAGTCCGCTCGGCTTCGGCCTCCTGGACGGCGTCTACAACGGTTTCTCGGCGCTGGTGCGGCTGGTCGGCGGCCACCTCGCGGACCGGGGCGGCGGCCGCCACAAGACGGTGGCGGTCCTCGGGTACGGGCTCTCGGCCCTGTGCAAGCCGCTGCTTCTGGTGGCCGGCTCACTCCCGCTGATCGGCGCCGTCCTCGCGGCGGACCGCACCGGCAAGGGCCTGCGCACCGCCCCGCGCGACGCGCTGATCTCCCTGTCGAGCGAACCGGCCGCGCGGGGGCGGGCGTTCGGCGTGCACCGGGCGATGGACACGACGGGGGCGCTGCTCGGGCCGCTGGCGGCGTTCCTGATCCTGCGCCACGCCGTGGACGGGTACGACGCCGTGTTCACGGTGAGCTTCTGCGCGGCGGTGCTCGGGGTCGTGGTGCTGGTCCTGTTCGTCCCGTCGGCGTCACGCTCTGGTGGGGGTGGGGGGCCTGTGCGGGGCGGGGGGCCGGTGTGGGGGGCGAGTACGCGGGCCCGGAGTGCGAGTACAGGTACCCGGGACGCGGGTACGCGGGTGCGAGACGCGAGTACAGGTACCCGGGGTGCGAGTACGCGGACCCCGGACGCGAGCCCCGCCCCCGAGACGGCACCGTCCCCGAACACCGAGCCCCGCCCCACCCTCCGCGCGGCCCTCGCGCTCCTGCGCCACCGGGAGATCCGCCGCATCGCGCTCTGCGCGCTCCTCCTCGGCCTCGCCACGGTCAGCGACTCCTTCGTCTACCTCCTCCTGCAACGCCGGCTCGGCGTCCCGGAGCGCTGGTTCGCGCTGCTCCCCCTCGGCACCGCGGCGGCCTTCCTGCTGCTCGCCGCTCCGCTGGGCCGCGTCGCCGACCGGATCGGCGCCTGGCGCGTCTTCCTGGGCGGCCACGCCGCGCTGCTCGCCGCGTACGCCCTCCTCCTCACGCACGGGACCGGCGCCGCGCTCCCCTACGCCGTCCTGCTCCTGCACGGCACGTTCTACGCGGCGACCGACGGCGTCCTGATGGCGGCGGCCTCCACCGGCATCCCGGACGGCCTGCGCTCCTCGGGCCTGGCCGTGGTCCAGACGGGCCAGGCGCTCGCCCGGTTCGTCTGCTCCCTCGGCTTCGGCGCCGCCTGGACGGCCTTCGGCGACCGCCCGGCGCTCGGCGCGGCCGCCGTCCTGCTCACCGCGTGCGGAGCGGTGTCGTACGCCTACCGCCCCCGCGCCCCCAGGAAGGCGGCCGCATGACCACCCGCAGCAGACTCACGATCCTCCTGGCCGCGGTCCTCGCGCTGGCCGCGGTGGCCACGGCGGCGATCCTGCACGCCTCGGCCCGCGCGGACCGGCGCGACCAGGCACGGCCCGGCGGCCCGGCCGTCACCGCGGGCCAGGTCCGGCTCACCCCCGGCGCCCACCGCCTGGTCTTCCGCAACATGGCCTGGGGCCCGCACCGCGACGAACTCGCCACGACCCCGGCGGCGACCCCGGCAGCCACCCGTACGGCCACCCGGAGCGGGGTCAAGTGCCTGCGTTTCTACGCGAGTCCGGGTACGGGCATCTGCCTCCAGGCGGTGCACGGCACCCTGGCCGACACCTACCGGGCCACGGTGCTCGACGCCGGCCTGCACGCGAAGGCGCACTATCCGGTGCCGGGCATCCCGTCGCGGGCGCGGGTGTCGCCGAGCGGGCGGTACGCGGCGTGGACGGCGTTCGTCGGCGGTGACAGCTACGCGGGCACGAACTTCTCCACGCGGACGGCGGTCGTGGACACGGCGACCGGAAAGCTGACCCCGACCCTGGAGGCGTACACGATCGTCAAGGACGGTCACGCCTACCGGGCGGCCGACGTGAACTTCTGGGGCGTCACCTTCGCCGCGGACGACCGGCACTTCTACGCCACACTCGCCACGGGCGGCAAGACGTACCTGGTCCGCGGCGACCTGCGCACCCGTACCGTCACCACGCTCCGCACGAACGTCGAGTGCCCCTCGCTCTCCCCCGACGGCACGCGGATCGCGTACAAGAAGCGCGTCACCGGCCTCTCCCCCGACGCGCCCTGGCGGCTGTACGTACTGGACCTGGCGACCCTGCGCGAGACCCCGCTGGCGGAGACCCGCAGCGTCGACGACCAGGCGGTGTGGAGCGACGCCCGGCACGTGACGTACGCGCTGCCCGGGGACTACGGGGCCGACCTGTACACCGTTCCGGCGGACGGCACGGGAGCCGCGCGCCGCCTCCTGACAGCCGCGGTCTCCCCCGCCTACCTTTGACCGATGGACATGACCCTGGAAGTCATCCCGCTGCCCGTGTCGGACCTGGACCGGGCGAAGTCCTTCTACGTCGACAAGGTCGGCTTCCGCTGCGACGTCGACCGCGAGCTGATGCCCGGCACCCGCATCGTCCAGCTGACCCCGCCGGGTTCAGGCTGCTCGATCGTCCTGGCGGCGGGCATCCCCCTCCCGACCGGCACCCCCGCCCCCGGCACCTACCACGGCCTCCAACTCGTCGTGAGCGACATGGAGACCGCCCGCGCCGAACTCGTGGCCCGCGGCCTCGACGTCTCCGACCCGGTCCGGTTCGGCGAGGACGACGGCGGCACGTTCGCCTACTTCACGGACCCGGACGGGAACGGGTGGGCGATCCAGGAGTACCGCAAGCGGGCGACGGTACCGCTGCGGGACGCGCTTCAGTAGGTTCGGCCGGTGGCGCTGCTGGTTCCCTCTGGAATCGCCCGGCACCAAGGGCAACTATGATAGTTGTTATACTCTCGCGCCCATGGAGACGAAGACGTACACGACCATCGACCTTCGCAAGGGGATGGGCGAGATCCTGGACAGGACCCGGATCGCCGGCGAGGCCGCTGCCATCACGCGTAAGGGGAAGACGGTCGCCTACCTGGTACCGGCCGAGTGGTTCGAGCAGATGGCCCCTCAGCAACGGTCGCACTCGCACGACGCGGCCTGACCTCTCACATCTAGGAGCCCGCCCCATGCCCGCCCATGCGCTCCACTCCGAGGGATACGAGGGGGAACCCCGGCGGTTGCCGCCCATGCCCGAGCACACGCCTCAGGCCCTCCGGTTGGCCATCCAGGAGCACACCCCGCACCTCCTCCCGGATTTCGAGGCCCACTGGAAGCGCGTCATCGGTGACGCCTTCAACATCACTCCGGTGCCGGCCTTCATGCGCCTGTGGTGGACGCAGTACGCCATCGCACGTGATCCGGCCCTCGACTCCCACCTCCGCGACCTCGAAGCCCGCGCGGCCAAGTCCGAAGACCCCGAGGAATCCAGCCGGCTCCTGGAGGAGTACAGCCGCCTGCGGCACGAAGCTGCCGAGAGGAAGCCCGGAGAGTGATCGACGAACCACCCCGGCCGCCCTGGCAGATGGACTGGACGAAACAGGCCGAGCACGACTTCCAGAACATGCCCGCCGAAGGCAGCGACCTGATCATGAGCGCCCGGGCGGAACTGGTCACGGCCGAGGACCCGTACTTCCGCGGCATCGACGCCGACGCCTCGCTCCCGCATTGGATGACCGTCCGCCCACTGGCCTCCACCAGCCCCGGCGGCCCGCACATCGCGGACCTGGCCGGTGGGCGCGGCTGGCTCATCTACACCTTCATGCGCCGGCACGCCGACCCACAGATCGTCGTCACAGAAACCTTCTGGGCCTGAACGAGGCAGAGGAGCGGCGACAGGCAGCACCGGCGGATTCTCCGCAGTTGCGACCGTTACTGGTCATCGATGGTCGTTGCGGGCCGACCTCTGACGGCCCGCAAGGACGGTCCAAAATTCACTAAGATCCTCATGAAGGCTTTTGGTGAACTGCGCTACAGCACCGTGGAGTTGAGTCGGGGGGACATGGAAACTGCTCGGATCCTGTTCGGGTTGGCCGCCGCCGTTCTAGTGCCCTGGGGGGTCGGCTGGCAGCGCTCACACCCTTGGGCAATGATCCTTTTCACTGCGGCATTCGGGGGACTCACGGTCGGTCCGTTCTGGGCCCAGGACAGACCATGGCTGGCCCTCATCGCAGTGATTCTGCTCGCAGCCTCGGTGGTCTTCCTGTACAACTCCTCCGGCCTCCCCACAGCGGGCTTCTCCGTCACCATCCCCAACATCATCGGCTCGGTGCCGGCCTCAAGGCGCATCGGTGTCGGCCTGTTCGGTGCAGCAGCAGTCGTGTCCCTCTGGGTCGCCGGCGCGAAGACAAAATCGCTGGCCAAGGAGCTACTAATCAGCGACAAAGCGACTATCGTCATGTCCGCTGGCCTCATTGCCGTCTTCGCGGGCGGACCGCTGGCGATGGCTGCAACCTCGGCTGTGCGCCGGCAGGTGGCTGCGCTGCCGCAGACAGATCCCCAGCGGCAACTCGCCGAGGAATTCATGACTGGCAGCCGCGGTATCGGGCTCCTGGAGCGAGCCCTCATGTTCGCCTTCCTTGCTGCTGGCCAACCGGATGCAGCGGCCCTCGCGCTGACCGCCAAGTCTCTGGCGCGCGGGCCCTCCTCCGACCATGGCAGGTACGCGTCCGAGTACTTCCTGCTCGGTACCCTGGCGAGTGTCATCGCATCGTTGGCTCTGAGCATGGCTGCTCGCGCGGCAATCGGACTATCTGTCCTGTAGGGGGCGCAGTGGAGCTGCACACACATCCGTTGATGGTGAAACTGCGGTCCCTCCAGCTCCCCGTATCTGACTTTGTTGTGGCAGGCAGCGGCCCTCTACTTGCCCACGGTCTCAGAGAAGATGTGGGCGATCTCGATCTAGTCGCCCGGGGAACGGCATGGAAGATTGCTCTCGGCCTATCCGACCCAGTGCCGACGGCATCCGGATGTGGTCGCAGGATCCTGCTCTTCGATGGCGCCGTAGAGGTATTCGACCAGTGGCTTCCGGGCACCAACGGTCCGGATGAGTTGATCGACGGAGCAGAGTTCATCGACGGAATCCCGTTCTGCCCACTCCAAGAGGTACTCGCCTGGAAGAAGCGCTCGACCAGGGACAAGGACCGAATGGACATCGCGCTGATCACGAACTTCCTGCAAGGCTCGTAGCCGGCCCTGAGTTACACGATCCTGTCCCTACCGGTAAGCAGATGCGGTAAGTCGTTCGACGTCGTCCAGCTGACGTTAGGTCGATTCGTAGTGGCGACGCGGGGTCGCGACAGGTGCGTGTGTGCGTCGCACCACGTACGTGTGGGCCTGTCGCTGGGGCTCGGCGGTACGCGGACCAGCGACCCCCAGACCACAGACGGCGAACCTGCACCGCACGCAATGGGGCCGCCGGTCACAGACCGACGGCCCCGAAGACTCGGCGCGGTGGGAAACCGCTCCGACCGGCACTTACAACACCGGCAGATTCTTCCGCAGCTCGAACGCCGTCACCTCGGAGCGGTACTCCTCCCACTCCTGCTTCTTGTTGCGCAGAAAGAAGTCGTACACGTGCTCCCCCAGCGTCTCCGCGACCAGTTCGGAGCGTTCCATCAGGGTGATGGCCTCGCCGAGGTTCTGAGGGAGGGGTTCGATGCCCATCGCGCGGCGTTCCGCGTCGGAGAGGGCCCAGACGTCGTCGTCGGCGCCCGGCGGGAGTTCGTAGCCCTCTTCGATGCCCTTGAGGCCGGCGGCGAGGAGGACGGCGTAGGTGAGGTAGGGGTTGGCGCCGGAGTCGATCGAGCGGACCTCGACGCGGGCCGAGCCGGTCTTGCCGGGCTTGTACATGGGGACCCGGATGAGGGCGGAGCGGTTGTTGTGGCCCCAGCAGATGTAGGAGGGGGCCTCGCCGCCGGCGCCCGCGGTGCGCTCGGAGCCGCCCCAGATGCGCTTGTAGGAGTTGACCCACTGGTTGGTGACCGCGGAGATCTCCGCCGCGTGCTTCAGCAGGCCCGCGATGAAGGAGCGCCCCACCTTGGAGAGCTGGTACTCGGCGCCCGACTCGTAGAACGCGTTCCGGTCGCCCTCGAAGAGCGAGAGGTGGGTGTGCATGCCCGAGCCCGGGTACTCCGAGAACGGCTTCGGCATGAACGTCGCATTGACCCCCTGCTCCAGCGCGACCTGCTTCATGACCAGGCGGAACGTCATGATGTTGTCGGCCGTGGAGAGCGCGTCGGCGTAGCGCAGGTCGATCTCCTGCTGGCCGGGGGCGCCCTCGTGGTGGCTGAACTCGACCGAGATGCCCATCGATTCGAGCATGGTGATCGCCTGGCGGCGGAAGTCCATGCCCACGTTCTGCGGGGTGTGGTCGAAGTAGCCGGAGTTGTCGGCCGGGGTGGGGCGCGAGCCGTCCAGCGGCTTGTTCTTGAGCAGGAAGAACTCGATCTCGGGGTGGGTGTAGAAGGTGAAGCCGAGGTCGGAGGTCTTGGCGAGGGCGCGCTTGAGGACGTAGCGCGGGTCGGCGAAGGACGGGGAGCCGTCGGGCATCAGGATGTCGCAGAACATCCGGGCGGTGCCGGGGGCCTCCGCGCGCCACGGCAGGACCTGGAAGGTGCCCGGATCCGGCTTGGCGATCATGTCGGACTCGTAGACCCGGGCGAAGCCCTCGATGGCGGAGCCGTCGAAGCCGATTCCCTCGTCAAACGCCTGTTCCAGCTCGGCGGGGGCCACGGCCACCGACTTGAGGAAGCCCAGCACATCCGTGAACCACAGACGTACGAACCGGATGTCGCGCTCCTCAAGCGTCCGGAGCACGAATTCCTGCTGCTTGTCCATCTTCCGCTTCCACCCATCCTTGCTGGTCGGGCCACCTGCTCCGGGGACGCCGAGGGGCCCGGACACATCCCACCACACGCCCGTTTCGTACACGTTGCCGACCTTGATCGTCTCTGATCGGGCGGCGTCGTGCTCATAGTGCCTGCTGCACCCCTCAGGGCCATAGTGCCTGCCGGGCGCGGGACGGACGACAGCACCTCCCGCGGAGCCGGTTCCTCCCACTACGATCAGCAGGCTCGCCCGTCACATCCTTTTCCCCGAAGGACACATCATGGGTTCCGCCAAGAAGACCTCTCCCGCCCCCGCCCGGGACCGCAGGGACCGTATAGAGGAGATGCGCCGTGCCGAGCGCTCCCGCGCCCGCCGCGGCCGGATCCTCGTCGTCTCGGTGAGCACGGTCGTCGTGGCCGCCCTGATAGGAGTGGGTGCCTGGGCGGTGACCAGGAGCGGGGACGACGACGGTGGCAAGACCGACGCCAAGGGCGCCTCCGGTCACTTCACGTACGCCAAGGACGGCGTCGGCACCTGGAGCGGGAAGCTCGGCCGCACCCACGTCACCAAGAAGGTGGCGTACCCGATGAACCCGCCGGTCGGCGGCGACCACAACCCGGTCTGGATGAACTGCAACGGCGACGTGTACACCAAGGCGATCCCGGACGAGAACGCCGTGCACGCCCTGGAGCACGGGTCCGTCTGGGTGACGTACAACGACAAGGCCGCCGGCGCCGACGTGCAGGCCCTGGCCGCCAAGGTCAAGCAGACGCCGTACTCGCTGATGAGCCCGGTGCGGGACCAGAAGGACCCGATCATGCTCAGCGCCTGGGGCCACCAGCGGACCGTGAAGAGCGCCACCGACCCGGCGGTCGCCTCGTTCTTCGCCACGTTCGTGCAGGGCAAGCAGACCCCGGAGCCGGGCGCCTCCTGCACGGGGGGCCTGTCCCGGTGAGGCGCACCACCGGATGGCTGGTCTCCGTGGCCGCGGCGGTGGCCGTGGCCTCGGGGGCGGTCACGTACGCCGTCGCCGACGGGGACGGCGGCCCCGCCGACCTGAAGGTGCCGGCGGCCGAGTCCGCGGACGCCGGGTTCGCGCGGGACATGGCCGTGCACCACCAGCAGGCCGTCGAGATGTCGTTCATCGTGCGCGACCGCACGAAGGACGAGGAGGTGCGCCGGCTCGCCTACGACATCGCGCAGACCCAGGCCAACCAGCGCGGCATGCTGCTCGGCTGGCTCGACCTGTGGGAGCTGCCGAAGGTGTCGCAGAAGGCCCCGATGGCGTGGATGGGGATGGGGGACGCGCCCGTCGGCGAGGACGGCGCGCTGATGCCCGGCATGGCGACGAACACGCAGCTCGCCGCGCTCGGCAAGGCCAGTGGCCGGCGGGCCGAGATCATGTACCTGCGGCTGATGACCGCCCACCACAAGGGCGGGGTGCACATGGCCGAGGGGTGTGTGCGGCGGTGCGTGGTCGGCGCGGAGAAGCGGCTCGCGCGCGGGATGGTGGCCTCGCAGGAGTCGGAGATCGACCTCATGACGGGGATGCTGAAGGACCGCGGCGCGAAGCCATGAGGCCGCGTACGGTCAAATGGGTTGATCCCGACCAGACTTGCGGCGACTTGACGCCTTCTTGATCGATCCATTCCCCCGGCGTGAACGGTTCCTGGCCAGAGTGAAGCCCTCTGTGGGTGCACCCACCCGTGCACCTCACCCAGGGGTTCCATGAGACCAGGGGGTTCTATGAGATCCATCCGCGGCACCCGCCGCACCCGTGCCGGCCTGAGCCTGGCGGCGACCCTGCCGCTGCTCGCCGGCGCGATCGCCCTCGCCGCTCCGGCCGCCCAGGCCGACTCCGGCCGCGCCACGCTCTCCGGCACCAAGCCGCTGTGGGCCACCGGCACGGCCGACCGGGGCGCCACCGCCGACGGCAACAAGGTCACGGCCCGCGTCTACCTCGCGGGCCGGGACGCCGCCGGACTGGCCGCGTACGCGAAGGCCGTCTCCGACCCGTCCTCGCCCTCGTACGGGAAGTACCTGGACGCGAAGCAGGCGCAGGAACGGTTCGGCGCGTCGAAGGCGCAGATAGCCGAGGTCACGGCGTGGCTGAAGTCCTCGGGCCTGACCGTGACCGGCAGCAGTGAGCACTACCTGACGGTGTCGGGTGACGTGGCCGCGGCCGAGAAGGCGTTCGGCACGCAGCTGCACAACTACACCAAGGGCACGCACACCTACCGCGCCCCGTCCGGCGCCGCGTCCGTGCCGGCCTCGCTGCACGGCGCCGTGCTGACCGTGACCGGTCTGGACAGCGCCCCGCACAAGGCGGACCACCAGGACGAACTGCCGCCGCCGGACGCGGTGTTCCGCAACTCGGGACCGTTCTCCTCGTACTTCGGCTCGAACATCGCAACGAACCTGCCCGCGGCCGGCGGCAAGAAGGTGCCGTACGCCGTCAAGGGGTACACCGGCAAGCAGCTGCGCTCCGCCTACGGCGCGGGCAAGGCCACCGGCAAGGGCGTGCGGGTGGCGATCACCGACGCGTACGCCTCGCCGACCATCGCGCAGGACGCCGAGAAGTACGCGCGCAAGCACGGTGACGCGGCCTACGGCGACGGGCAGCTGAACCAGATCCTGCCGAAGAAGTACACCAAGACCGAGGAGTGCGGCGCGGCCGGCTGGTACGGCGAGGAGACCCTCGACGTCGAGGCCGTGCACGCGGTGGCGCCGAAGGCGGACATCACCTATGTCGGTGCCGCGTCCTGCTACGACGACGACCTGCTCGACTCGCTGAGCACCGTCGTCGACAAGCACCTCGCCGACATCGTCTCCAACTCCTGGGGCGACATCGAGGCCAACCAGACGCCGCAGCTCGCCGCCGCGTACGACCAGGTCTTCCAGCGCGGCGCGATCGAGGGCATCGGCTTCTACTTCTCCTCCGGCGACAACGGCGACGAGGTCGCCAACACCGGTACGAAGCAGGTCGACACGCCCGCGAACTCGGCGTGGGTGACGGCGGTCGGCGGTACGTCGCTGGCCGTCGGCAAGGGCGACACGTACCAGTGGGAGACCGGCTGGGGCACCCTGAAGGCGAACCTGTCGGCCGACGGCAAGCGCTGGACCGACTACCCGGGGGCGTACACCTCCGGTGCGGGTGGCGGCACCAGCAAGACCGTCGCGCAGCCCTTCTACCAGAAGGGTGTCGTGCCCAGCCGGCTGGCGCGGGCCAACGGCGGCCTGAACCGGGTCGTCCCGGACATCTCCGCCATCGCCGACCCCAACACCGGGTTCCTGGTGGGCCAGACCCAGACGCTGCCCGACGGGTCGCAGGGGTACGACGAGTACCGCATCGGTGGTACGTCGCTGGCGGCGCCGGTGATCGCGGGGGTGCAGGCCCTTGCGCAGCAGGAGCGGGGCGGTCGGGCGATCGGGTTCGCCAACCCGGCCATCTATGACCGGTACGACGCGCATGGGTCGCGGGTCTACCACGATGTGACGGACCACCCGGTGAAGGGTGACCTCGCGGTGGCGCGGGTGGACTTCGCCAACAGTGTGGACGCGTCTGAGGGGCTGCTCACGTCTGTGCGGAGTCTGGGTGACGATGCGTCGCTCAAGGCGGTGCGGGGGTATGACGATGTCACCGGGGTCGGGTCGCCGGCGCCGGGGTATGTGAGCTCGTACGGTCGTCGCTGATCACTAGCGGTGCGCCCCGGGCGGTCGCGGGTCCGATCGACCCTCCGCCCGTACTCCGATCGGCCTCCGCCCAGCGGGGGCCGATCGCGCAGTTCCCCGCGCCCCTGGGCGGTACTTCGTCTGCGGGTCCGGTGGGGCTTCTCGCGCAGTTCCCCGCGCCCCTGAGATGCGCACTTCGTGCGCCATCTCATCGGGCTCTCCGGCGGCACCCAGACCAAGTGGTTCGA